>NZ_CAAAFS010000143.1:0-39234 GCF_900634755.1 Protofrankia symbiont of Coriaria myrtifolia | reverse complement strand
GCTATGACGAGGTCGTTGGAGATCGGCCGGCCGTGCAGACCGCCGACCCGCAGGCCGGCCTCGGTCGCTACCAGCGCCCCGGCGGCGTGGTCCCAGGGGTGCAGGCCACGCTCGTAGTAGGCGTCCACCAGGCCGGCCGCGGCGGCGCCGAGGTCCAGCGACGCCGCGCCCATCCGCCGGATGTCACGCACCCGGGGGACGACCCGGGTCAGCACCGTCACCTGAGCGATCCGCCGTTGCACCGTGTAGCCGAACCCGGTCGCGACGAGCGCGTGCGCCAGGTCCGTGACGGCCGACCCGGACAGCGGCACACCGTTGCGGGCCGAACCGTCCCCGAGCGCCGCGGTGTAGGTGACGCCCAGGGCGGGCGCGTGCACGACACCCGCCACCACCTGCCCGTCGACCTCGGCCGCGATCGACACCGCCCAGTTCGGCAGGTTGTAGAGGAAGTTCACGGTGCCGTCCAGCGGGTCGACGATCCAGCGCACCCCGCTGGTGCCTGGGTCGTCGGCGCCCTCCTCGCCCAGCAGGCCGTCACCTGGACGTGCCTCGCGCAGCCGACTCGCGACCAGTTCCTCGGAGGCCCGGTCGAGCGCGGTGACGACGTCGGTGGGGGACGTCTTGGTCGTCTCGGCCACGACGTCACCGCTGCGGCCCCGCAGCAGCAGGTCGCCGGCCTCGTGGGCGACGTCGAGCGCCAGCGCGAGCAGGTCCGCCGGCCGCGGCCGCCCGGCCGCCGGGGCGCGGTTCGCCGGGGCGCGCTCGGGTACCGCAGCGGAGGTCGCGACGGCGGACGCGGTGGGGGCGGACGATGCGGTGGGGGCGGTGTCCTCGCCGGTGTCATGCACGGGATACATCCTGCCAACCCACACGCCCCGCCAGCCCGGCTCGCCCGCCACCGCCGGCTGCCTGCCGACGCGATCCCACCGCCGCGGGTGGCCGTCCGGGCAGGACGCGGACGCCGCGCCAGGACGAGGATCGGTGGAGGCACGAACCCGAGAAGGACGAGAGGGATCAGGCAGGGGGCCTGGTGAAGCCCGTGTCCGAGCTCACATTGTTCGACCCGTAGGATCGTTACCTGTGGTGACAGAAGAAGGCAGGAACCAGCACGACTCGGACGGCCGGGAGCAGCCCGCCGCCGACCGGTCCGTCCCTGGACGCTCCGTTCCCCAGCGGCCCACCCTCGACGGCGTCGAGGCACGCTGGTCGGCCGTGTGGCAGGAGCAGGAGACCTACCGGTTCGACCGGAGTGCCGACCGGGCCCGGGTGTACGCGATCGACACCCCGCCCCCGACCGTCTCCGGCTCCCTGCACGTAGGCCATGTCTTCTCCTACACGCACACCGACGTCATCGCCCGCTACCAGCGGATGCGCGGCCGTGAGGTCTTCTACCCGATGGGGTTCGACGACAACGGCCTGCCGACCGAGCGCCGGGTGCAGAACTACTTCGGCATCCGCTGTGACCCGTCGCTGCCCTACGACCCGGATCTCACCCCGCCGGCCAAGACCGGCAAGGAGCAGGTCCCGGTCAGCCGCCGCAACTTCGTGGAGCTGTGCGAGCGGCTGACGATCGAGGACGAGAAGGTCTACGAGCAGCTGTGGCGCCGCCTCGGCCTGTCCGTGGACTGGTCGATGACCTACGCGACCATCGACGCCCGTTCCCGGGCGGTGGCGCAGCGGGCCTTCCTGCGCAACCTGGAACGCGGCGAGGCGTACCTGGCGGAAGCGCCCACCCTGTGGGACGTGTCCTTCCGGACCGCGGTGGCGCAGGCCGAGCTGGAGGACCGGGAGCGTCCGGGCGCCTACCACTCGCTGGCATTCGCCCGCGCCGACGGCGGCGGGGACGGCGAGAACGTCGGTGGGGACGTCGTCGTCGAGACCACCCGGCCGGAGCTGCTGGCCGCCTGCGTGGCCCTGGTCGCCCATCCCGACGACGAGCGCTACCAGCCGCTGTTCGGCTCCACGGTGCGCACTCCCCTGTTCGACGTCGAGGTGCCGGTGCGGGCACACCGGCTGGCCGACCCCGAGAAGGGGTCCGGCATCGCGATGATCTGTACTTTCGGTGACCTCACCGACGTCACCTGGTGGCGTGAGCTGCAACTGCCCACCCGCGCGGTGATCGGCCGGGACGGCCGGCTGCTGCCCGACCCGCCCGAGGCGATCGTCTCGGCGGCGGGCCGGGCGCGCTACGCCGAGCTGGCCGGGCGCACCGTGCACGCCGCCCGCGAGCGGATCGTGGAGCTGCTGCGCGAGGCCGGGGCGCTGCTGGGCGACCCGCGGCCGATCAACCATCCGGTGAAGTTCTACGAGAAGGGCGACCGGCCGCTGGAGATCGTCACGACCCGCCAGTGGTACATCCGCAACGGCGGCCGGGACGAGGACCTGCGGGCGCAGCTGCGGGCCCGCGGCAGTGAACTGCACTGGTATCCCCCGCACATGCGGGTCCGGTACGAGAACTGGGTGGACGGCCTGACCGGCGACTGGCTGATCAGCCGGCAGCGTTTCTTCGGCGTGCCGTTCCCGGTCTGGTATCCGCTGGACGACGCCGGTGTCCCCCGTTACGACCGGCCGATCGTCCCCGACCACGCGGCGCTGCCGGTCGACCCGTCCAGTGACACCGCGCCCGGCTTCAGTGAGGACCAGCGCGGGGTTCCCGGTGGTTTCGCCGCCGACCCGGACGTGATGGACACCTGGGCGACGTCCTCGCTGACCCCACAGATCGCCGCCGGCTGGGGCAGCGACGACGACCTGTTCGCCCGGGTGTTCCCGATGGACCTGCGCCCCCAGGCGCACGAGATCATCCGGACCTGGCTGTTCTCCACCGTGCTGCGCAGCCACGCCGAGTTCGGCACGCTGCCGTGGACGAACACGGCCATCTCCGGGTGGATCCTCGACCCGGACCGCAAGAAGATGTCAAAGTCCAAGGGCAACGTCGTCACCCCGCTGGACCTGCTCGAACAGCACGGGTCGGACGCGGTGCGCTACTGGGCCGCCTCCGGCCGGCCGGGCACCGACACCACCTTCGACGTCGGCCAGATGAAGATCGGACGCCGGCTGGCCATCAAGCTGCTCAACGCGAGCCGGTTCGCCCTCGGCCTCGGCGCGGTCGAGGACGCCGGCACCGTCGGCGAGCCGCTCGACCGGGCGCTGCTGGCGACGCTGGCGGAGGTGGTGGACTCCGCGTCCACCGCGCTGGACAACTACGACTACACCCGCGCGCTCGAGCTGACCGAGTCGTTCTTCTGGCGGTTCTGCGACGACTACGTCGAGTTGGTCAAGGGACGCGCGTACGGCTCGTTCGGCGAGCCGGGCGCGGCGTCCGCGCGGGCCACCCTGGCCATCGCCCTGTCCACGGTGCTCGCGCTGTTCGCGCCGTTCCTGCCCTTCGTCACCGAGGAGGTCTGGTCGTGGTGGAAGCCCGGGTCGGTGCACCGTTCCCGCTGGCCGGAGGCCGGCGAGCTGCGCAAGATCGCTGACAGTGGTGACCCGCGTCTGCTCGAGGCGGTCAGCACGGCGCTCACGGCGATCCGGCGGGCCAAGTCGGAGGCGAAGGTGTCGATGAAGGCGGCGGTGGCCTCCGCGCGGGTCAGCGGGGACGCCGACCTGGTTGGCCTGGTCGAGGCTGTCGCGGCCGACCTGCGCAGCGCCGGCAGCATCACGGCGCTGACCTTCGACCGGGGCGCCGGCGAGCTGGCGGTCGACGTCGTCCTCGCCGGCTGACCGCCGCCGGCCGGGGTTGCCGCTGTTCCCCTGCCGGCGCCGGTTCCTCTGCCGGCGCTATTCCTTAGCCCTTGTAACGGACGCCGGTGACGGTGAAACGTTCCACCCCGCGCAGATGGCCGCCCGTGGAGGCGACCACGACCAGGCCCTGGCCCGGCTGGGCGTCGATCGTCACCGTCGTCCGCCAGGCTGAGTTCTGCCCGCCCGCGGGCAGGCAGCAGCGCTCCCCGGCGACCTGGCCGCCGTTGGGACCCGCCGCCGGCCGTACCTGCACGCGGATGCTCTCATCGACACCGGTGATCCGCCCGCCGGCCGTCAGCGACGCCGTCACGGTCGCCCCGTAGGCCGGCTGGGTGAGCGAGAAGGTGGTGTCGTCGGTACCGACGACCTCCCACGGCGCGTCGCTGCCGGAACCGAACCGGACGAGATGGACGACGGCCGCGATGCCGGTACGCTCACCCTCGGTGGCGTAGCCGACCTGCACCCGGGCGTGCTCCCCGGTCACGGTGCTGACCAGTGTCCGGTCGATGTCGGTGAAGCCGAGGAAGTCCCGGGCGAAGGACAGCGCGGTGGACGCCGGGTCGAGATGCCACGGCTGATGCCCGTCCGGACCGCCGCCCGTCTGCCACGCCCGCGCGTCAGCGGCGCTGGCGAAGGGCCACAACGGCTGGTACGGGAAGTCCGCCGCGCCCGCGGCGGCACCCGGTGTCGCCGCCCCCTGGCCGGTGCCGGACTGCCCGGTACCCTGCTGCCCGCTGTCTGGCTGGTTCGTCGTCCCGGGCTGGCCGCCGACTTCTCCGACGGATGCTCCCGCGGAAGGTGACACCTGCGCGATCCCTGCCCCCGCGTCCGTGCCCGCGCATCCGGTGAGGGCCGCCAGCGCCAGCAGGGCCGCCACAAGCATCGCCGCCGGCAGACCCGCCAGCGGCGTCGAGGACGTCCGGGATGCCGGGGACGCCGGCTCACGCCCGTGGTCCCACGGACGAACGGCCGCCCGTCGCCGATCATCGTGTGACGTCAGTCCACGTCCGTGTCCGCGCGCGCGCCCATGCCCGCGCCGCCGCGGGCCGCGGGTCCTGCTCCGTGGGGAGGACGGGCTCTTCCCGGCGCCCCGCCCGGTTCGGCGCGAGAACGCGCGCCCGGGCACCCCGTCCGCACTGGTCACGCCGATCACACCGATCACGCCGATCACACCGATCACGCCGATCACACCGATCACACCGATCACACCGATCACACCGATCGCACCGAGCGCACGGAGTACGGCAGCCGCGCGGACAACCGGTGGCACCGAGACGTTCATGGCCCCTCCCCGGGATCGCCTGTCTCAGCGAAGGGTAACGCCCGCTATGGCATACATCTCTTCACGCAGCGTATACGTCGGTGTCATGTACACGTCGCTCGGCCATCCAGCCCTGGGCTCCCGCGCCTCACTCCCGCGCCTCGGCCGCCGCGGCGGCGGCCGGTGGACCCGTTTCCGTGCCCGCCGCATCTCCCGAGCCGCTGAGCAGCGGCCGTACTCACGCCGGGTCGGCGATGGCGTGCGCGTACACGATCACATTCTTCAGATAGTGGCGGGTTTTCTTGTCGAAAGCACCGCCACAAGTGATCAGCCGTAGTTCCGGACGATCGGACCGGCCATACACCTCCGCCACCGGAAAATCGTCCTTGGCAACTTCCTGAATACGGTCGACCGTGAACCGCACGGTCGTCCCGTCCGTACGGTTCACCTCTACCGTGTCCGACTTTCTGAGCTTGTCGAGATGGTAGAAGACCGCCGGCCCGGTCGTCGAGTCATAATGCCCGACAAGTACGGACGCGCCGATGTCGCCGGGCCGCGGCCCATATTCGTACCAACCGACGTCGGTCCAGGATGTCGGCACTTCGAGGGTCCCGTCCGCATTGAGACCGACCGACCCGACCGGCGCGGACACGCCCACTTCCGGAATACGCAGAAAAGTCGGCGGGCTGTTCTGCCGCCGCCCGCCGTCAGCCGGATCCTGCGGTACCGCAACTGCTGGTGCTGGCGCCGGCCCCGCGCCGGTCCCCGTAGTGGCTGTCACATCGGGCGCCCCGACCAGTTTCCCATATTCGGACGAAACAAACTTCTGACCGCTCACCCCGATCAGGAGAATTCCGACCAGAACCAACCATCGCGCCGGCCGGACAACCTTCGGTCCCGTCGTGGCCATATCGCGTTCCACGCCTTCCCCTGGACATCAGATGGCTATGGTGTAGCCCGCGGTAACAATACCGCCGCAGTACGAGAGAAGAGGAAAGGTCATGACGCACAAAATCGGCCGGGGCGTGGTGATGCTGGCCATGTCAGCCGTCACCGGGCTCTTCGTGGGGTTCGGCCCCACAGCCGCATTCGCGGACGGGCCGTCGGATTCCGGCGCTTCGACGATATCCCCCGCGGCCACCCAGCAGCAGAATGGTGGGCAGTCCTGGAGCGGCGACGGGGCGAACGGATGGCCCCAGCTGCCCATCCAGCTGCCGACCCCGCAGCCTCCCGAGCAGGGGGAGAACGGCCAGTCCGCGCAGTCCGGAGGCGGCGGCTGGTCCGGCGCGAACCCGTCCCAGTCATCGGGCGGGTCCGGCAGCCAGGGCGCGGCGCCGGGCGGGGGCCAGTGGCCGGGGCAGTCCGGTCAGCAGCAGGGCCAGCAAGGTGGTCAGCAGGGCCAGCAAGGTGGTCAGCAGGGCCAGCCCTCCGGGCAGGGGCCGGGCCAGTCAGCCACCCAGAAGC
This sequence comes from Protofrankia symbiont of Coriaria myrtifolia, assembly GCF_900634755.1. Classification (NCBI taxonomy): domain Bacteria; kingdom Bacillati; phylum Actinomycetota; class Actinomycetes; order Frankiales; family Frankiaceae; genus Protofrankia; species Protofrankia symbiont of Coriaria myrtifolia. The sequence continues at coordinate 32,768 of NZ_CAAAFS010000143.1, read as the reverse complement.
CGTCCTCCGAACCGGTCCCGCAGGGTGGCGTACATGCGGGTGGCGGCGGTATGGCACCGTCGTTCCCGATCGCTCCCATCGCCGGCGCTGGACTCGGTGTCGCGGTGCTCGGTGCCGGCCTCGCCGCTCGCCGCAGGAGCCACGCGACGCGGTGACCAGGAGGTCTGGGCACGCTGAACCGCCTGGCGTTATACCCAACCGCCCCTGGCGTATACCCAGCGTGCCCAGACCGGCCGATCCGGGTGGATGCCGCCGCCGACCTTCGCCGCATCCACCCGGATCACCTCCTCCCAGACGCCCCGTTCCAACCTCTCGCCACGGGACCTCCCGGCAGCCCTTCGCCGGTGGCGAGACTGACGGCCCATTCGTCCTCGACATAGCGGACGACCAGCCGGGGCAGCCGCTACAACCAGCCGGGGCGCCTGCCACGCCGGCGGGATCATAAGGTAACGTGGTCGACGTACGGGACGTGGCGCAGCTTGGTAGCGCACCAGACTGGGGGTCTGGGGGTCGCAGGTTCAAATCCTGTCGTCCCGACGCTGGAGCGAGGCTGCTGAACAGGGCTATAGGTCCTGGTCAACAGTCTTTTTCGCGTCTCCATGATGCCAGGTCAGTCGATCAACCCGGGCGGGCGTTGGGACCATCTGGGGACCGATCGCCGGTCAGCCCTACCCTGGACATACGCCTTGGTGGTGGTCGGCGGTCAGCCACAGCAGTGCGTCGCCTCACCGTGGAGGCGGAGCGCGCATTACCGCCTGCGAGCCTGCTGCGCCGGACAGTCCCTCCTCGACCGGCGGCGGCCCGTCGGGAGCGGTCAGTGGCCGGTCGGGAATGGCTGCTCGGCCCAGATGATTTTGCCGTGTGGGGTGTGGCGGGTGCCCCACCGTTGGGTGAGCTGGGCGACGAGGAGCAGGCCGCGGCCGCCCTCGTCGAAGACGCGGGCGCGGCGCAGGTGAGGTGCGGTGCTGCTGGCATCGGAGACCTCGCAGATGAGACTGCTCTCGTGGATCAGCCGGAGCTGGATGGGCGCGACGGCGTGGCGGATGGCGTTGGTGACCAGTTCGCTGACCACGAGCTCGGTGACGAAGGACGCCTCCTCCAGCCCCCAGGCGGCGAGCTGGTCGGTGGCCATCTGACGGGCCTGGGCCACCACCGCCGGGTCCGCGGGCAGGTCCCAGATGGCGACCTGGGAGGCGTCCATGCCCTGGGTACGGGCGAGGAGTACGGCGACGTCGTCGGAGGGGACACCGCCGGGCAGCAGCGCGTCCAGCACGTTGTCGCAGATCTGCTCCAGGGAGGACGTGCTGTCGCTGGCGGTCAGGGCACGGCTCAGCCGGTCGAATCCGGCGTCGGCACCGGATTCGCCGGACTCGATCAGACCGTTGGTGAACAGGGCGATCAGGCTGCCGTCGGGCAGCTCCAGCTCGACGGACTCGAAGGGCAGGCCACCGAGGCCCAGCGGGGGGCCGGCGGGCAGTTCGGGGAAGTCAACCGTGCCGTCCGGGGCGACGACGGCGGACACGGGGTGGCCGGCACGAGCGAGCGTGCAGCGGCGGAAGAGCGGGTCGTAGACCGCATACAGGCAGGTGGCGCCGATCTCCCCGGCCGCTGCTGTCTGCATTTCCTCGGCTCCTGGGCCTTCTTCCCGGTCGGCTCGGTCAGCCAGACGCAGGACGAGGTCGTCGAGATGCGTGAGCAGCTCGTCGGGCGGCATGTCCATGTCGGCGAGGGTGCGGACCGCCAGGCGCAGGCGTCCCATGGTGGCCAACGCCTGGATGCCGTGCCCGACCACGTCGCCCACCACGAGGGCAACCCTGCCTCCGGACAGCGGGACGACGTCGAACCAGTCACCGCCCACACCGGCCCCGGAGCCGGAGCCGGCCGACGGATGGCGGGAGGCGACCGCCACCGCCACATACGGGGACGTGCGCTGCGGCAACATGCTCCGCTGCAGGGCCAGCACGGTGTTGCGCTCGTGGGTGTAGCGGCGGGCGTTGTCGATGCACAGGGCCGCTCTGGCCGTGATCTCCTCGGCGAGAAGCAGGTCATCGGTGTCGAACAGGTCGGGGGTGCGGTGCCGCAGGAACACCGCGAGCCCGAGGGTCGTCCCGCGGGCGAGCAGCGGTACCACGATGAGGGAATGGATCCCGTACGCGCGGGCACTGCGTGCACGCGCTGTGTCATGCTCCAACCACGGTCATGCTCCAACCACGCCTGAATGTCGGGGTTGTCGATCGCGTACCGCGACGGCCTGCCGGTGACCAGGGCACAGGCCAGAGGCGAGTCCCCGGAGTAGCGCTCTGTCTTTCCCGGCTCGACCGCGGACTCCGGGCAGCCATCCAGGACGGACTGCTGTGCGGCACGGCGGAGGAGCACGCCTGCGGTGGCCCGGCGCGGATCCGCCTCGTTGTCACCGACGGCGGAGTCGAGCAGGTCGACGCTGACGAAGTCGGCGAACTGCTCGGTGGCCACGTCCGCCAGCTCCTGGGCGGTCCGCATCGTGTCCAGCGTGGTTCCGATGCGGACGCTGGCCGCGTTCACGATGGCCAGCCGCTGCCTGGCCCGGTACCGCGTGGTGGTGTCGAGGGCTGCTGTCGACACCCCCCGCACCGTGCCTGCGGGGTCCTTCACCGGGTAGAGGAAGACCGACCAGGCGTGCGCATGGCTCTCGCCAGGCAGCGGGGTGACCATTTCCAGAGTCGACCGTTCCCCCGTGCGGATCACCTGCGTCATCAGTTGTTCGACCTGGTCGGCGATAAGGCTGGGGAAGATCTCCCCCGGACGGAGTCCGAGTACCGCCTCTTCCCGCGCGGCTATGACGCGCTGCGCTTCCTCGTTGCCTCCCACCATGCGCTTCTCGCGGTCGTAGATCCCGAGGACGATCGGCATCTGGTCGAGTGCCCAGTTCTTGAGCGCCGCCGCCGTGTCATGGCGCGAACCTGGTTCACCCGGCTCGAGAGCCACCACGACCCAGCCGCTGTTTCCCCGCGTACCGTGCGTCGGGGCCGCGTGGACGTCAACCTCGACGGCGCGGCCGTCCCGGCGCCGCAGCATCACTCGGCCGTTGCACTCCTCCCGCCGCTCGATGCCGGGTAGCGCCGACGCCGGAAGGTCCACGGCAAGAAGGTCCGCCGCGGCGCGTCCCACCACCTCGTCCGGACGATAGCCCAGCAGCCGACCGGCTCCTGCCGTCCACGCGGTGAGCACGCCTCGAGCGTCCAGCGCGACCATCGCTATGCCGGCCACTGCCGCGGGAACGTCAGCCCCGTCTCGTGAAGGCTTTCTTTCGCTCATCCATACTCGTCTCGGCATTGCCGAAGCCCGCGACCTGCCGAGCTGCCGACCTGCCATCCCGGCGAATCAGGCCCTGTACCCATTGCCACCGAGCATGGCACTGTGCAGCGGACCGCTCAACCAGACGGATACCGGCAATCAAGAGAATCGATCTGTCACCGATCTCATGGTTGGTGCTCCTTTGTCTCGTTCAGGCGGCTCAGTGGCGTTTCTCGCCCCGTTCACGGACCCGGACCGAAATCTCGATCGGCGTTCCGGCGAAACCAAAATCCTCGCGCAGGCGGCGTTCGAGGAAGCGGCGGTAGGCCGGCTCCAGGAAACCCGTCGAGAAGATGACGAAACGCGGCGGGCGCACCCCGGCCTGGGTCGCGAACAGCACCCGGGGCAGCCGGCCGCCCCGCGACGGCGGCGGAGTGGCCGCCACGACCTCCCCCAGCCAGGCGTTGAGTCGGCCGGTGGAGATGCGCGTCCCCCACGACTCCAGCGACGTCCGCAACGCCGGGGCCAGCCGGTCGACCGCCCGGCCGGTCGCTGCCGAGACGTTCACCCGCGGCGCCCAGGCCACCCGACCCAGATCCCGAACGATCTCCCGTTCCAGCGTCAGCCGGCGGTCCTCGTCGAGCAGGTCCCACTTGTTGAACGCCAGCACCAGGGCCCGGCCGGCCTCGACCACCATGGTGATCACCCGCTGGTCCTGTTCGGTGAGCGACTCGCTGGCGTCCAACAGGACGATCGCGACCTCCGCGGCCTCCAGCGCGGCGGCGGTGCGCAGCGACGAGTAGTACTCCGCCCCGCTGGCCTCCCGCACCCGCCGACGCAGACCCGCCGTGTCGACGAACTTCCAGGTCTCCCCGCCGACCGTCACCAGTTCGTCGACCGGGTCGCGGGTGGTGCCGGCGACGTCGTGCACCAGCGAGCGCTGCGTGCCGGCCAGCCTGTTCAGCAGGCTGGACTTGCCGACGTTCGGCTTGCCCAGCAGGGCGACCCGCCGCGGGCCGTCGATCTCCTCGAAACGTTCCCGGGGCGCCGGCGGGAGGGCTTCGAGGATGGCGTCGAGCAGGTCCCCGCTGCCCCGGCCGTGCAGGGACGAGACGGGGTGCGGCTCACCGAGCCCGAGGCTCCACAGCGCGGTGGCGTCGGCCTCGCCGCGGGAGTCGTCGACCTTGTTCGCCGCGAGGACCACCGGCAGCCCGCTGCGGTGCAGCACGCGGGCGACGGCCTCGTCCGCGTCGGTGGCCCCGACGGTGGTGTCGACCACGAACAGCACCGCGTCGGCGGTGTCGAGGGCGGCGCGCGCCTGCTCGGCGACCCGGGCCGCGAGCCCACGCGCGTCCGGCTCCCAGCCGCCGGTGTCGACCACCACGAAACGGCGGCCGTTCCAGGTCGCGTCGTAGGCGACACGGTCCCGGGTCACCCCGGGGACGTCCTCGACGACCGCGGCCCGCCGGCCGAGTATCCGGTTCACCAGCGTCGACTTGCCGACGTTGGGGCGTCCGACAACGGCCAGGACCGGCTGGCGGTCGTCGATTCCGGACCGGCCCGCGGCGGAGTCCCGCGGTGCCTGCGAAGCCACACCCACAACGTCCTCGTCTCTGTGCTCTCTGTGCTCTGTCGGATCCGGATCTCTGCGGATCTCTACCGCCTGCCGGATCCGGTCGGCCCGGGGCCGCCTCGCCGCGGCCGGCGGCTCACCCTGGCCGCCCAGCGCGGTCCTGGCCGCCGGGCGGGCGGCGCGGCCGGGGCGGGCAGGGGCGCGGGTGTCAGCCGGGCCTGGGCGAGATGGTCGGCGAGCCGGACCCGGATGCCCTCGGCCACCTCGGCCAGCGCCTTCCGCGACCGTGGATTGGCCGGGATCTCCACCTCGAACGGATGCCCGAAGACCATCCGTGCGTGGACGGAGCGCCGCGGCCAGTATGCCCCCCTCGGCAGGACCTGCCCGGTGTCGACACAGGCGACCGGCACTATCGGGCAGCGGCCGTGAACAGCCAGGTAGGCGATGCCGTGCTGGACGGTTTCCACCTCGCCGCTGCCCCTGGTCCCCTCCGGGAACACCCCGATCGCGCCGCCGCGGGAAAGCTCGTCGAGTGCGGTGTGCAGCGCGAACCGGTCGGGCCGGCCCCGGTTGATGGGGATCTGCCCGGACAGCAGCAGCAGCCGGCCGAGAATCCCGGTGTACAGTTCGGACTTCACCAGGCAGCGGACCGTGCGCGGCGCCTCGATCACGACCAGGGGCCCGTCGAGCAGGCTGCTGTGGTTACTCGCGAAGATCAGCGGTCCGGTGGGCGGGACCCGGTCGAGCCCCTCGGCCGTCAGGCGCATGACGACTCTGTTCAGGATCAGGCGGAACAGTGGTTTGAGCACCGTGTGCAGAATGTCGTTGTACGGCCGGGACGCCGCGGCCCGCCGGGACACCGCCGTGGACGGCCGCCCGCCGCCCGGCCCTCCGCCGCCGCGCGGGGCACCGGCCACGGAACCGACGCCCCGCGCGGCGTCACCCCGCACAGCGCCGGCCGCGGGAGCATCGCCCCGTGGGACGTCAGCCTGCGCGTCATCAGTCTCGGAAACATCGCCGTTCGAAGCACCACCCGGTGCGACACCGCCCTGCGCACCGGCGAGGGCATCGCCCTTCGGAGCGTCACCCCGCACACCGCCGGTCGCAGAAGCGTCACCCCGCGAAGCGTCGTCCCGTGGGCCGCCGGTTGCGGGAGTACTGGTCGCGGGAACGCCGGTCGCACTGGCCACGCTGGCTCGCGGCGCGCCGTCCCGGGGGTCTTCGATCGTCGTCATGACGCTCGGGCCGATGCCTGTTCATAGTGCCGTAGGACCTCGTCCACGACGTCCTGGACGGACAGAGCGGTCGAATCGAGCACGATCGCGTCGTCGGGGACGGCCAGCGGGTCCGCGGCGCGGGTGCTGTCCAGGGCGTCCCGGCGGTCGAGTTCGGCAAGGGTGCGGGCCACGTCGTCGACGCCCCGCTCGCCCAGCTGGTGCGACCGGCGCAGCGCCCGAACCTCGGTCGAGGCGGTCAGGAACACCTTGACCGGGGCGTTCGGGGCGACGACCGAGCCGATGTCGCGGCCCTCCACCACGATGCCCACCGGCGACGCCTCGGCGATGATCTGCTGCTGGCGGATGACCAGGCGCCGGCGGACGGCGGGCACCGCGGCCACCGCGCTCACCGCGTTGGTCACCGCCCTGGTCCTGATCAGGTCGTCCACGGGCTCGCCGTTGACGGCGATCGTCGGATTGTCCGGGCTGGTACCGATCGTGAGCACCGCCCGCTCCGCGAGCTCGGCGACCGCGTTGTGGTCCTCGATGTCGATCCGGCTCTCCAAGGCGAGCTGGGTCACCGCCCGGTACATCGCGCCCGTGTCGAGATACCGCAGGCCGAGTCGACGGGCGATCTCCCGGGCAACCGTGCTCTTGCCCGACCCGCCGGGCCCGTCCACCGCGATGACGAGCCCGTCGCGGACCAGCCGCTGCGGCGACGTCACACCCGTCACACCTGTCGTGGCCGGCGCGGGCCCGTCGGGCCGCCAGGACTCGGCGCGGCGGCCCTCACCATCTGCGGACGCCTCCTGAGCGCCGGTAGCCGACGCAACCACCGGCTCACGCCAACCGCGGTCGTGTTCCACCGTTTCCTCCGTCCGGACGCGACATCTGCACCACAACCACAAACCCGTCTACACCAGAAACCCGTCGGCAACCGACGCGGTGAAACCGGCCCGCCCGATCCGGATGCTCACCCGAGCCGACGCCGATGCGGTCAACCCGGCTCAGGCTACCCGGGGCCGTCCATCCGGGAAGGATGGCGTCGCGCCCGGGTAGGCGCCCGGGTAGGGCGGCCTTCCGGCCAGGGCGGCTGGCGGTCACGAGCGGCGGTAGGCGGTCCATCCGGCCGCGGCCAGCCTGTCCAGCAGGGAGTCGACGATGTCCGGCGCGACAGCGAGTTCCACGATGCCGGCCGGGGCGTCGAGATTGTGCTCGAACGCGGCGATGTCCTCGACGTTGATCTGCCAGTCGCCGATCGCGGTGAACAGGGCGCCCAGCTGGCCGGGCCGGTCGGCGAGCACCACTCCCACCCAGGCCCACGCCCACGGCCGGGACACCGCGCCGGCCTTGCGCGGCAGCAGTGCCCGACCGGCGTTGCCGCCGGCCATGAGCGTGCGGACGGCCAGCATGACCTCCTGCTCGCTGCCCTGGTCGAGGACGTCGGCGAGCTGGGTGAGCCGCGCGGCCAGCAGGCGTGCCCGGGCCGCGACCGGGCCGCGGTTGCCCTCCAGGATCGACGACCACAGGCCGGGATCGCTGTCGGCCAGCCGGGTGACGTCCCGGAATCCCTGGCCGGCCAGCGCCAGCTCGCCGGTGGCAAGATCGGGCGTGGCCGCGGCGAGTAAGCTCGCGACCACCTGCGGCAGGTGGGACAGGGCGGCCATGGCCTGGTCGTGCCGGTCCGCGGTCGTGCGCACCGGCGTGGCACCGCAGGTGTGGGCGATCGCGACGGTGGCCGCCAGCGCGGCCGGCGAGGTGTGCGGCAGCGGGCAAACCACCCACGTCCGCTCGGCGAACAGGTCGGCGCGGGCCGAGGCCGCGCCGCCGCGCTCCCGCCCGGCGATCGGATGCGCCGGGCACCACGTCGACAGGTCGCAGCCCGTCTGCACGGCCTCGACGATCGGCCTGGCCTTCACGCTGGCGACGTCGCTGACGGTCTCGGCGATCCCGGCCCGCTGCAGCCGCCGCAGCTCCCCGGCGACCGCGTGCGGGGGGACGGCGACCACCGCGTGCTCGACCGCCTCCCCGTGCCAGGGCCGGCCGGCGCCCATGACCTCGGCGACCTTCACCTGTTCGGTGTCGATGTCGGCGAGCAGGACGTTGACGCCGCGGCCGGTCAGCGCCAGCCCGATGCTGGTACCGATCAGCCCGGACCCGACGATCCCCACCCGCTGCGGCGGCGGCCCGTGGCCGGAGGATCGGGATGCGCCGGATGTGACACTCACCGCGCCACCATAGTTCGCGGACGGGTCGTGGGTGTTTCCACGGGTCGACCACTGGTTGCCCGGCGTGTTCCCCGTGTCCGCCCGCGCCTTTCCGGGCTTTCCTTCCGTCTCCCCCTTCATGCCCTGTTCTGTCCCGTCCTGCCCCGCCGCCCGTGTCCCGTCCCGCCGCCCGCGCCGCGGGGGCGTCTCCCACCCGTCGCCCTACCTGCCAGCCACCTGTCGGCTTCGTTACAGGCCGACCTCGCGGTAGAGGACGCCGACCTCGCCCCGGGAGAGGTGCCTGGTCCGGCCCACCCGCAGCGAGCCGAGGTGCACCGGGCCGATCCTGGTCCGCACCAGCCGGCGCACCGGATGGTCGACTGCCTCCATCAGGCGGCGTACCACCCGGTTGCGCCCCTCGTGCAGGGTGATCTCGAGCATGACCCGTGAACCGGCCGAACCGACGATACGGACGGCGTCCGCGCGCACCGGGCCGTCGGCGAGTTCGACGCCCTCGCGCAACCGTCGGGGAACGTCCCGGCCGACCGGCCCCGCGACCTCGACCAGATAGGTCTTGGCGACCTCGAAGGACGGATGTGACAGCCGGTGGGCCAGCTCCCCGTCGTTGGTCACCAGCAGCAGGCCCTCGCTGTCGACGTCCAGCCGCCCGACGTGGAACAGCCCCGGGCCGGCGTCGGTCACCAGGTCCGCGACGGTCGGCCGGCCGCGGTCGTCCGACATCGCCGAGAGCACCCCGACGGGCTTGTTCAACGCCAGGTGCACCAGGCCCGCCCGGGTGACGACCCGTTCGCCGTCCACCTCGATGATCGCGGTCTGCGGGTCGACCCGCATGCCCTGCGTCTCGACCACCCGGCCGTCCACCCGCACCCGGCCCGCGGCGATCAGCTCCTCGCTGTGCCGGCGGGAACCGACCCCGGCCGCGGCGAGCACCTTCTGCAGGCGAACGCCCTCTGCGTTCGCGTCACCGGCCGTCATGGGCCTCCGTCCTGTCCGCGAGCCTGTCACAGCTCTTCGATCCGTCATGGGCCCTGCCCTCGATCCGTCATCGGGCCTCGGCCCGTCCGCGGGCTCCGCTCGTGTCCGGTCACGGGCCCTCGATGTCGTCCACGTCGGCGATGCCGGGCAGCAGCGGGGCCAGCGGCGGCAGCTCGTCGAGATGCCGCAGGCCCATCCGTTCCAGAAAGTAGTCGGTGGTCCGGTACAGGATGGCACCGGTGTCGGGGTCGGTCCCGGCCTCCTCGACCAGCCGGCGGGCGGTCAGGGTACGGATCACCCCGTCGGCGGACACCCCGCGCACCGCCGAGATCCGCCCGCGGCTGACCGGCTGTTGGTAGGCGACGACCGCGAGGGTCTCCAGCGCCGCCTGGGACAGTTTCGGGCTCTGCCCGGCGAGGACGAACCGCTCGACCCAGGGGGCGCACGCCTCGCTGGTGTAGAAACGCCAGCCGCCGCCGACGTCCCGCAGGCTGAAGCCACGGCCGTCGGCGATGTACTCCAGGGCCAGTTCGACGAGAACGCCCTCGACCTCGGTGGCGGGAACGCCCAGGCTCACCGCGATCTCGGTGACCGGCACCGGGTTCTCCGCCACCATCAGGATCGCCTCGACAAGGGCCGGCAACGGCGGCCGCGGCGCGTCATCCTCCGCGCCCGATCCGCCCGCGTGCCGTTCGTCCGGATCCGGTTCGTTCTCGTCCGGTTCGTGTTCGTCCGGGCTGTCGGCCGCCACGGTTTCGCCGCCGGTGAGCGGATCCGCTTCCCCCGTCATCCTGGTTCCCCCGTCACTGCCGTCGTGATCCTCGTTTCCGGCTTCTGCCGGGCCCGGCCGGCCCGACGTCGTCGACATCCCCGGAAGCGTCGGCATCCCCGACGGCGCTGGTGACGATGCCGCGTACGCCATACGTACCGCCCACGTCGCCCACGTCGTCCACGCCGTCTGTGCCGTCTGTGCCGTCTGTGGCGTCCGTCGCCTCTCGCGGTTGCCGCCTGGAGTCCGCGGGGTCGGTATCAGCTACCCACCGTACTGTCAGCTCTCCCAGCGGAACCTCCTGGAAGAAGGCGACCCGGCCCTCCCGGAAGAGCTCGAGAAGGGCGAGGAAACGCGCGACCACCTCGATCGTCTGCCGGCAGTCCGCGCACAGCGCCTGGAACGACGCGCTGCCGAGCTCACGCAGCTTCTCCAGCACGGCGAGCATGTGCTCGCGGATGTTGATCCTCGGCAGGTGGACGTGGTCGGTGGCAACCTGCGGGGGCAGCGGAGGCTCCCGCAGCCGGGCCGCGAGCCGGGCGAGATCGGCCGGCCCGATACCGATCTGCACCTCGGGGAGAGCCTGCGCGTAACGCGGTTCCAACGGCACGGCCCGGGGGACGTGGCGGGCCTCGAGCGCCATCAGGCCCACGAACAGCAGCGACGCCTCCTTGTAGGCCTTGTACTGCAGCAGCCGGGCAAAGAGCAGGTCACGGGCCTCCAGCAGGGCGAGGTCCTCCACCTCGTCATCGGAGATCGCCCCCGGCAGCAGGCGGGCCGCCTTGAGGTCGAGCAGGGTCGCGGCGATCACCAGGAACTCGGTGGCCTGCCCGAGGTCGAAACCGGGGCCGAGGCGGCGGATGTGCGCCACGAACTCGTCGGTGACCTGGGAGAGCGCGACCTCGGTGACGTCCAGCTTGTGTTTGGCGATCAGGGACAGCAGCAGATCGAACGGCCCGCTGAAGTTGGCGAGCTCGACCACGAAGGAGCTGCCGGCCCTGCCGCGGCCGGTCGGCACCGCCACTGCGGGCGCTCCAGCCTCGGGTGCCGCGGTCCCGGGCACTCCAGCCTCCGGGCCCGTGCCGGCCTCCGGTGCCGTGGTGGTGTCGCGCGGCGCCTTCCTGGGCGCTCTGGCGCCCGGCGCGGCATTCCTGGGCGTGGTGGCACCGGGTGCCGGCGTGGTCACGCTCGGCCGAGGAGATGTCCCGGTCCGTGCCATGACACGACGCTACCGCCGCGGCGGCACGAGCCGTCCCGGGCCACCGCACGTCCGTTCGAGCGCGGCCGGCCGCCCGCCGGACGCGGGCAGGCCGGACCGGCCGTCCCCAGTGCTGGTTGCGGCAGCCGGCCGTCCAGCGGGCACGGCTGGGTCCGGTCGTCCGGGCCGGCGGGACGACCGGGTGGTCCGAGCCGGCGGGCGGATCCGCGACAGGCGCTCAACCGACGTCGACGCCGACGATGCTGCCCAGCCCCCGCAGCAGCGGCAGGATGAGCTGGCCGATGACCGAGGGAAACGACACGAACAGCACCGGCAGCAGCAGGATCACCAGCAGGATGACGATGCCGATGTTGTTCTCGCGGAGCTGGTAGTTGGCCCGGTGCCAGCTCGGCGACTGCGGGCCGAGCAGGAACAGCACCCGCCCGCCGTCCGCCGGTGGGACGGGGATGAGGCTCAGGATGAACAGCGACCCGAACGTGCCCGCCATCCACAGCAGCAGTTGGGCGAGAAAGCTACCCGCGCCGTCGATCTCCAGGACGCGGTCACCCTCGGCGAACAGGACCGGTTCGGAGACGAACTTGAACCCGACGATCGCGGCGAACGCGAGCAGCAGGTAGGCCAGCGGACCGGACAGCACCGCCGTGGCCACGTGGAACCGCCGTTTGCGCCACACGTCGTTCATGGGTACCGGCTCGGCCCAGCCGACCCCGGAGATGAGCATGGCGACCCCGCTGAACGGGCTGACCCGGTGTTTCAGCGACGCCGTCAGGCGCCCGCTGCGCAGCGGGCTGGGGTCCCGCAGCAGCCTCGCGACGAGGACCTGCGCGCCGTCGTGAGCGTGGATCCCGATGAGGAGCGCGAGAGCGATCCCCAGTAGCGCCGCGGGTTCGGCCAGGTAGAACAGCACGCCTCTACAGGTTCCTTATCCCGTCCCGGATCCGTCCCGCTTCCTGGACGTACGTATCCCCGTCGTCGCCCACCGGGCCGACCAACCGACTAACCAGCCAGCCAACCGACCGCCCGACCACGCTCCCGGCCGCTCACCCCGCCGCGGACGAGGTCGCGTGCCGGGCCATCAGCTCGCGGGCCAGCCGCCGGTAGCCGTCCGCGCCCACGGACGTGGGCGCGTAGGTGGTGATCGGCTCGCCGGCCACGGTGGTCTCCGGGAAGCGTACCGTCCGGTTGATCACCGTGTGGAAGACCTCGTGCGGGAAGCGTTCCACCACCCTGGCCAGCACCTCCCGGGCGTGCAGGGTACGCGCGTCGTACATGGTGGCCAGGATGCCGGCGAGCTCCAGGCTGGAGTTCAGCCGGTCGCGCACCTTGTCGATGGTGTCCAGCAGCAGGGCGACGCCGCGCAGGGCGAAGTACTCGCACTCCAGCGGGACGATGACGGCGTCGGCGGCGGTCAGCGCGTTCACGGTCAGCAGGCCCAGGGACGGCTGGCAGTCGATGAGGATCACGTCGTAGACCGAACGCACCCGGGACAGGGCGCGGGCCAGGGTGTGCTCCCGCCCGACCTCCGTGACGAGCAGCATTTCCGCGGCCGACAGGTCGATGTTGCTCGGCAGCAGGTCCAGCCCGTCGACCTGGGTGGGGACCAGCACCTCACCGATCTCGGACTCGGTGCCGATCAGGAGATCGTGCACGGTGTGCTCGAGCACCATCGGGTTGATGCCGAGGCCGACCGAGAGCGCGCCCTGCGGGTCGAAATCGACCAGCAGGGTGCGGCGGCCGTATTCGGCGAGCGCGGCACCGAGATTGATCGTGCTCGTCGTCTTGCCGACGCCGCCTTTCTGGTTGCACATGGCGACCACCCAGGCGGGCCCGTGTGTCGACACCGGCGGCGGTACCGGAAAGACGGGCAACGGGCGTCCGGTGGGCCCGATCTCGCCGGCGTCGCCATCGGTGGCGGGGAGGTCGGCGGCGTCGAACTGGCTGTCATCGGGCAGCGCTGGTTCCCCGACGGTCATCCGCCCGTACGGGGGGCGTACCGGGGCCGCCATCGGCGAAGTATCGGCGGTCATGTCGAGGGACCTGCTCCCTTCTTGCGGATCGGTGCGCGGAGAGCAGAAGCGGACCGACAGGAGCGTACCGACCGATGGTCGGACGCATCCCGCCGGGTCGGTGGCCGCGACCCGGCGCAGCCGATGTCCCCGTTGTTCCGGTCCGCTCCCGGCGGGTTCCACCGATAGCGACAGACAGCTCTCAATAACAGTTGGTAACTATACCGGGACGTATTTCCACCGGCGGGAATTGCCGGCCCACTGTGAACGGTGCTTGGCTTGAAGCCTGGCTGAAGCTTGACTGAAGCCTGGTCGGCACCTGTCCGGACGGCCGGGGCGAGCCCGTCTGGACGGCCGAGAACTGCACGATCATGCTTGGTGCGCGGCCAGGTGTCCGGGCCGCCGACGGTCGACGACGACGGGAGCATGACAATGGGCACGGCAACGGATGCGGTGACTGTGCGTGGCGTGGTCTCCCTGGAGAAGGGCGCCCCCGTCACCCTGACGGAGATAGTCGTCCCCGCCCCGGGTCCGGGGGAGGCGCGGGTAAAGGTCCAGGCGTGCGGCGTCTGCCACACCGATCTGCACTATCGCGAGGGCGCCATCAACAACGACTACCCCTTCCTCCTCGGCCACGAGGCCGCCGGGACCGTCGAGGCTGTCGGCGACGGGGTCACCTCGCTGGTGCCCGGCGACTACGTGGTGATCGCCTGGCGGGCGCCCTGCGGGAACTGCCGGTCCTGCCTGCGCGGCCGGCCGTGGTACTGCTTCGACTCCCGCAACGCCACCCAGCCGATGCGGCTGGCGGCCGACGGCCGGAAGCTGTCACCGGCGCTGGGCATCGGGGCGTTCGCCGAGGCGACCCTGGTGGCGGCCGGCCAGTGCGTGAAGGTCGACCCGGCGGCCCGCCCGGAGGCCGCCGGGCTGATCGGCTGCGGGGTGATGGCCGGTTTCGGCGCGGCGGTCAACACCGGCGCGGTCACCCGCGGTGAGACGGTCGCGGTGTTCGGCTGCGGCGGTGTGGGGGACGCCGCCATCGCCGGGGCGGCCCTCGCGGGCGCCCGGAAGATCATCGCGGTCGACGTCGACCAGCGCAAACTGATCTGGGCCTGCCGGTTCGGCGCCACCCACACCATCGACGCCCGCGACCTCGACCCGGTGGAGACGATCAGGACGCTCACCGATGGCAACGGCGCCGACCTGGTCATCGAGGCGGTCGGCCACCCGGAGACCTACCGGCAGGCGTTCTTCGCCCGGGACCTCGCCGGGCGGCTCGTCCTCGTCGGGGTTCCCGACCCGTCGATGACCCTCGAGCTGCCGATGATCGAGGTGTTCAGCCGCGGCGGTTCGCTGAAGTCGTCCTGGTACGGCGACTGCCTGCCCAGCCGGGACTTCCCCGTCCTGATCGACCTCTACCGGGCGGGCCGGCTCGACCTCGACGGGTTCGTGACCGAGACCGTGGGCCTCGGCGACGTCGAGGAGGCGTTCACCCGGATGCGGCAGGGCGGCGTGCTGCGCAGCGTCGTCCGGCTCTGACCGGCACGCCCCGGGCAGCACCCCGCGGACCTGCGCATCGCGAGCCCGGACCGGCATACGCGGGTACGACTGGCACACGCGGGCTGCCGCCGGCACGTGCGGTCGGCCCGTGCGTGTCGGCTCCGCGCCGGCGCCCGTGGTCCGGCCGGATCCGCTGGCGACCGGTCTGGGCGGATCGGGCATGCTCGGTCCGGATGGGCCGGGTTGACCGGCCCGACACACGCGGACGACCGTGGACCACCACGGGAGCACCGGACGACAACGATGACGGGAACGGAGAACGCGTGGCCAGACACGACGGAGTGCGGGTCGATCGGATCATCACTCGTGGCGAGTTCCTGATCGACGGCCAGAGCTTCACCGTCGACAACAACATCTGGCTGGTCGGGGACGCCAGCGAGGTACTGGTCATCGACGCCGCGCACGACCCGTCCGTGATCATGGCCGCGATCGAGGGCCGCCGAGTGTCGATGATCGTGGCGACGCACGGCCACAACGACCACATCAACGCGGCCGTGGAGCTCGCCGAGCGGGTGCAGGCCCCGGTCGCCCTGTGCCAGGCCGACCTCATGCTGTGGGAGGTGGTCTACCCGGGCCGCCCGCCGGACCTCCAGCTCGCGGACGGCCAGCAGATCCCGATCGCGGGCGGCGGCTGGCTGCACGTCCTGCACACCCCCGGGCACTCCCCGGGCGGCGTGTGCCTGTACGGGGTGATCAACGGGGAGCCGGTCCTCTTCAGCGGCGACACCCTCTTCCGCGGTGGGCCGGGTGCCACCGGACGGTCGTTCTCCGACTTCTCGACCCTGCTGAACTCGATCAGAAGACGGCTGCTGACGCTGCCGCAGGAGACGGTGGTGCACACCGGCCACGGCGACGACACCACCATCGGCACCGAGGCGCTCGAATACGACCAGTGGATCGTGCGCGGCCACTGATCCGGCCGTCCGGCCCGCCGCCTTTCGCCGGCGTGTTCCGATATGTTCCAACACGCTCCGACGTGTTCCGACGGGCCCCGATACCCTCCGGAAATCCGGTTCCGCCAGCCGTTGGACACGGACTTCCCTTACATGTTGTAATCAGTTCATGGATCAGGGAGCCGACCTGACGGCACGGCTTTACGTGGACCTGGTGCGCGTGTCCAGCGCCAACTGTCGCTGACGCCCGGTGCCGCTCCCGGCACCGGCGTCAAGAATTCTTCGGCCGGTCCGGACGGCCCGTGGCATGGTCCACGACCATTCATCAGCCGTCCTTTTCCGCTGTCGGCGGAACAGGTGCTACGAAGGCCGCCGCTGCGCCACCGCGACAATACCCGGTCCGGACGCGTCCTTTTTGTTGACCAGCCATCCCACCCGTGACCCGGACGGTATTTCCCGACATCCAGGCCACACATCCGAACATCCGACAGTTGTTCGTCCAGTAGCCGGGAAAATCATGCCCGGTCGTTTTTCCATGCGTTTCGCGCGTCGGGTGCTCCATGCGCTCCGGGTACCCGCCGTGGAACGCCGTCCTCCGTCGACGCCCGCTGCCCGCCCGATCCTGCGGGCAGCGCTTCGGGCGAACCGCCAGAAGCACGGGCAGCCAGAACCAGGGCCATCAGAAACACGTCAGGAACAAGTGAAGGGACGAACTGTGAGCACTGTCACCCATCTCGACGCGCGGCCGGCCGGCGATCTGGCTGTCCGGCCGCTGCAGCCGACCATCGGCGCGGAGATCAGTGGGGTGGACCTGCGGTATCCGCTGACCGACGAGGTCCGCGACCAGATCCGGGCGACAATCCTGAAATACAAGGTCGTCTTCTTTCGTGACCAGGAGCTGACCCGCGAGGAACACGAGGCGTTCGCCCGGCGGTTCGGGCCGCTCTATCCGCACCCGAGCGGGCCGAAGGCACCCCTCAACGACAGCGCCGGAAGGGCGACCTCGATCCACCGGATCGCCGCGGCGGACTTCAAGGACTACGAGCGGGCCCGCGCCACCGCGGACGCCGACGAGAGCTGGGACGCCTACCACACCGACACGAGCTGGCGGCTGGTGCCGACCTGGGGGGCGGTGCTGCGCGCGGTCACCCTGCCTGATATCGGCGGTGACACCATCTGGGTCGACGCCGGGCTCGCCTACAACGCGCTGTCCGACGACGTGAAAGAACGTCTCGCCGGCCGCCATGTCACCCACGACTTCCGAGACGCGCTGAACGCCGTGGGCTACGACTACCCGATCGTGTCCCACCCCGTGGTCCGGGTGCACCGCGAAACCGGCGAAAAGATTCTGTGGGTCAACTTCACCCAGCATCCCTCGATTCTCGGGCTTGACAGGTCGGAGAGCAGGGAGCTGCTGACCCTCGTTCTGGACCAGTACCGGAAGCCGGAACACCAGGTCCGGTTCTCCTGGCGGCCCGGTTCGGTCGCGTTCTGGGACAACCGTGCCACCGTCCATTACGCGGTACGCAACTACGGCGACTTCCCACGGGTACTGGAGCGGATTCTGATCGCCGAGGAGCCACTGTACGCCGACCTGCGATCCCGGCCGATGACAACACACAGTAATAAGTTACATACGGTTACAAACAGCGCCCGGTGACGGTGGGTGGCCCGGATCAGGCGGCGCGGAGCGCGCCTGATCCGGGAGCACCGTCTCCGGCGCGTGGCCGGACGCCGGGCCGTCGGCGCCGTTGAACTCCGCCCACATCCGCGCGTACCGGCCGCCGGCCCGCAGCAGCTCGGCATGGGGGCCCTGCTCGACGACCCGGCCGGCGGCCATCACCACGACCCGGTCGGCACGGGCGGCGGTGGTGAGCCGATGCGCCACCACCAGCGTGGTCCGCCGGCGCGCGACGTGCTCGGTGGCCTCGGTGACCGCCGCCTCCGTGGCCAGGTCGAGAGACGCGGTGGCCTCGTCGAGGAGCAGGATGTCGGGGTCGGCCAGCGCCGCCCGGGCAAGTGCCAGCAGTTGGCGCTGCCCGGCCGACAGCCCCCGGCCGCGCTCGCCGACCGGATGGTGGTAGCCCCCGGGTAACCGAATGATCATTTCGTGTGCCCCGACGGCGCTGGCGGCGGCCACCACCTCGGTGTCCTCCGCCTCCGGGCGGGCGTAGGCGATGGCGTCCCGCACCGTCCCGGAGAACAGGAACGCCTCCTGCGGGACCACGCCCAGCCGGTGCCGGTAGCCGGCGAGATCGAACCGGGTCACGTCGGTGCCGTCGACCCGCACCACACCGCCGGTCGCGTCGTAGAAACGCGCGACCAGTTTGACCACGGTGGACTTGCCCGCGCCGGTCTCCCCCACCAGGGCGACGGTCTCCCCGGCCGCCACCCGCAGGCTCACCCCGTCCAACGCGGGACGGCTGGTGCCGGCGTAACGGAAGGAGACGTCCTCGAGCGTGATCCGGCCGGCAAGCCGGCCGACCGGCACCGGATCCGCGGCCGGCGGGGTGGAGGTGGGTGTGCGCAGCAGGTCGCGGATGCGCCGAAGGCCCACCTTCGCCTGCTGGTAGCCGTCGAACACCTGCGAGAGCTGCTGGACCGGGGCGAAGAACAGGTTGATGTAGAGCAGGTAGGCGATCAGCCCGCCGGTGGTCAGCGATCCGGACGCGACCAGCCCGGCACCGGCGCCGAGGACGAGCGCGGCGGCCAGCTCCGAGCAGAACTCCATGAACGGGAAGTAAAGGGCGATCATCCGCTGCGCCCGCATCCGCGAGGCGCGGTACCGCTCGGCCAGCACTCGGAAGTCGTCCTGGTTGCGCTCCTGCCGGCGGAAGGCCTGCACCACCCGGATGCCAGCCAGGTTCTCCTGCAGCGCGGCATTGACCGCGCTGACCCGCTCCCGCGACTCGGTGTAGGCAGCCGAGGACTTCGCCCGGAACACCAGCGTGACCGCGATTCCGACCGGCAGCATCGGGAGCACGACCAGCGCCAGCTCCACGTTCAGCACGACCAGCGCGATCCCGATCCCGACGAACGACGCCAGCGCCACCACCGCGGTCGTCAGGCCCGTCTGCAGGAACGTCGACAGGGCGTCCACGTCCGTGGTCATCCGGGTCATGATCCGGCCGGAGAGCTCGCGTTCGTAGTAGTCCAGGCCGAGCCGCTGGAGCTGGACGAAGGTCTTCACCCGCAGGACGAACAGCAGCCGCTCCCCCATCCGCCCGGTCACCCGGGCCTGGACGACCTGCCCGCCCCAGGCAGCCAGGACCACGGCCAGCGCCACCGCGGAGGTGGCGAACAGCACCGGCGACGCGCCTGTGGACACGCCCGCGTCGACCCCGTGGCGCACCAGCGCGGGCATGGCCAGGCTCGCGGCCGCGTCCAGGGCGACCAGCAGCAGGCCGACGGCGAGCAGCCCGGGCACCGCGCGCAGCAGGCGGCGCAGCGAGAACGCCGGGTCGGGCGCGGCGGCGTCGGTTTCGCTCACCCGGACCGGCTCGGTCGCGGGCGGGAGCCGGGCCACCTGGGCGAGCAGTTCGGGGGTGGCCGGGGTGTCGGCGAAGGGACCGCCACCGAACCCCGCCCCCCGGCCGCCGAACCCGCCTGCCCGGCCGCCGCGCGCGGGGCGGGCCGGCCGCATGCCGTCCAGGCCGGCACCCACCCAGGTACCCGGAACCGGACGCATACGGGGCGTGAGCGCACCTGCGAACGCCGCCGACCGGCCACCGTTCGCTCGGCCCTTGTCCGCATCCGCCTGGCTCACCTGATTTACCTGATTTACCGGGTTCGCCGGGTTCGCCGGGTTCGCCGGGTGACTGCCGTTGCCCGTCTGATCGGAGCCGGCGCCCGCCCGGTCGAGACCCGGTCCGGACAGCAGCATCGTGTACAGCGGACAGCGGACGGTCAGCTCCTCGTGGGCGCCGACGTCGACCACCCGGCCGGCGTCGAGCACCGCGATCCGGTCGGCCAGGTGCAGGGTGGAGCGGCGGTGCGCGATCAGCAGGGTGGTCCGCCCGCGCATGATCTGCCGCAGGGCGGTGTGGATCTCGGCCTCGACCCGGACGTCGACCGCGGACGTCGCGTCGTCCATGACCAGGACGGGTGGGTCGACGAGCAGGGCACGGGCCAGCGCGATCCGCTGGCGCTGGCCGCCCGAGAACGTCAGCCCCTGTTCGCCCACGACCGTGTCGTAGCCGTCGGGAAGCTCCCGGATGAAACCGTCCGCCCGGGCGGCCCGCGCCGCGGCGACGATCTCGGCGTCGCCGGCGTCCGGCCGGCCGTAGGCGATGTTGGCGCGGACCGTGTCGGAGAACAGGAAACTGTCCTCGAAGACCATCCCGATCTGGGCCCGCAACGACGCCAGGGTCAGCTCCCGGACGTCGTGGCCGTCGATCCGGACGGCACCGGCGCCAGGACCAGAATCGGGGCCAGTACCAGGGCCGGCGCCAGAGCTGGCGCCAGAGCTGGCGCCAGAACCGGCGTCTACGTCGTAGATGCGGGAGAGCAGCGCGGCCACCGTCGACTTGCCCGACCCGGACGCCCCGACCAGGGCGAGGGTCTCACCTGCCTCGACCCGCAGCCGGAATCCGTCGAGCACCGGACGGTCCCGGGTGTAACCGAAGGTGACGTCGTCGAACTCGATCGTCCCCCGGGCGCGCCCGAGGCTGACCGCCCCGGCCCGTTCGGCCACGACCGGGGCGGTGTCGATGAGCTCGAAGACCCGGATGGCGCTGGCCCGGGCCTGCTGCCCGACCGTCAGCAGGTTCGCGAGCATGCGGGTCGGCGCGACAAGCTCACCGAGGTAGGTGCTGAAGGCGAGGAAGGTGCCCAGGCTGATATGGCCGCGCAACGCCAGCCAGCCGCCCAGCGCCAGCACCCCGACCTGCCCGACGGCCGGCACCGCGGCCAGGGCCGGCAGATACCGGCTGGTGATGGTCACCGCACGCATGCGCAGCGCGAACAGAACGCGGGCGGACGCGGTGAGCCCGGCCAGCTCCCGCTCCTCCTGCCCGAAGCCCTTGACCACCCGCACCCCGGCGACCGCCTCGTCCACCACCCCGGCGACCTCACCGGCCTGCTGCTGGGCCGCCCAGGTCGCCGGGAAGACGGTCCGCCGCGCCCGCAGCCCGATCAGCAGCAACAGCGGCCCGACCGCGAGGGCGAGCAGGGTCAGCAGCGGCGAGAGCACCGCCATGATCGCAATGGTGAGCACGAGCAGCAGCAGGTTGCCGCCCAGCCACGGCAGGTACGACAGCAGCCCCTGGATGGCGGTGACGTCCGAGATGGCCCGGCTGACGATCTGGCCGGTGCGCATCCCGTCCTGGCGGACGCCGTCGAACCGCGCGAGCGCGGCGAACACCGCGTCCCGCAGGTCGTACTGGACGTCGAGGGAGAGACGCCCGCCGGTGGTGCGGCGGACGCAGCTCGCGGCGAAACGCAGCGCTCCAGCCACGAGCAGCGCAATCACGTAGGGAGCGAGCGGATGCCGGTGGTCGACCACGACGTTGTCGACCACCCCGCGCTCGATCAGCGGGGTGATCACGGCGAGCACGGTGGCCAGCACCGCCGCGCCGGAGGCCACGGCCGCGTTGCGCCGGTAGCGCAGGACGCACCCGCCCAGTCGACGCAACCAGCCCGTCCCGGACGCGGACCGTGCCGGCTGGACCAGCCAGGCCGGTGGTGTCGGTGGTGTCGGCTGGGCCGGCCCGGTCGACTGGCCGGTCGAGCCCGGCGTCACGGGGCCGCCGTGGTGGTCGGACGGGTTGCTGTTCGCGCGAATCTCCCGGGATGGCTGGTCGGGTCGGGGCAACCTTCAGCCCAACCATCCTGGGAGATCGTCGCTTCCCGGCCGCTGTCAGAAGCGGATCGGCTGTCAGGAACGGATCGTCGGTGGCGGACTGGCCGCCGCGCCGACGATGCCCGCGTCCGCCGGCGGCGGCGCGGTGGTCGCGGCCGTCAGCGGCAGGGCGCTGCCGGCAACCCATCGCTGCCAGGAGATCGACCACTCGTTGCCGAGCTGGGAGGTGTCCGGCGGCCGACCGGTGTTGCGCACATCGATGATGTCGCCCAACCGGCTGAACCGGTAGAACCATTCGGCGTCCGCCGGCGACGCGTTCACGCAGCCGTGCGAGACATTGTTCTGCCCCTGCGCGCCGACCGACCACGGCGCCGAGTGGACGTACTCACCGCCACTGGTGAACTGCACGTTCCACTGGACGGTCTCGTAGTAGTAGTCCGGATCGCCCTTGGGAATACCGACGGTCGCGGAGTCCATAATCACCGTCTGGGCGGTGCCAAGGACGTTGTGCGGGCCGTCCATGGTCGGTGACGAGGGCTTGCCGAGGCTGACCGCCATGGTTTTTTGCAGGACGCCGTTGCGATACACCTTCATCGTGTGGGTGGCGGCGTCGACATAACTGATCTGCGCTGGGCCGATGACGAAATCCATCGCCCGGTCCTTCACCCCGAAGCGGTTGCCACCGAGGTCCAGACCGGCGAGGTTCGCCTCGACGTGCACCTTGGTCCCCGACTTCCAGTACTGCTGCGGGCGCCAGCGCACGGTCCGGTCCGACGACCAGTTCCAGGCGCCGGTGACCGGCGGATCGGTGGTGACCACCAGACGCTTCTGGACGGCCGCCCGGTCGGGAACCGGCCCGTTGAAGGTCAGCGTGACGGGTGTACCGATACCGATGGTCTGCCCGGCGGCCGGTTCCCACGACACCTTGAAGGGTTTGGCCGGATTAATCGTGGTGAAAGTGGCCGCCGTGGTCGTGGTACCCGCTATGTCGTTCACTGGGGACGTCGCCGCCGACACCTGGTACTGCGTGTCCGCGAAGAGCCCGCCGGTGGACGTCCAGGTCCTGCCGTCCTCGGAGAGCTGGCCGGCCAGTTCGCCGGCGGAGGTGTCCTGGGACTTGCTCGCGCCCCGCAGTACCTTCACCGACTGTAGCGGGGCGTTGCTGCGTACCACCACGGTGCTGGTGAGCGCCACGCCATGGGAGCGGTCCGTGGGCGTGACGGTGATCTGCGGCGCCGTCGCGGTCGGCGCGGTCAGGCTGCCGGGGGCGGACGCCGAGCCTCCTCCCTCCGGCCGGGGTGAGCACGAGGTCAGAGCGATACAGGCGAGCAGCGCCGCGCCGACAGTCGATATGAGTGACCGTTGCGAGGGGGATATGCCGCGCGGGCGCGCTCCCCTTGCGCCGTGCGCTCCCCCCACCCCGAGCGGCCTCCTCACGCCGTAAGACCTCGAACGGTTCACCCACCCGAAGAAGGTGTGGCCACAGCTCTTGTCGTGGGTTCGGGCGCCTGCTGGACCGGGCCCCACCCCACCGGCCGCGGAACGACAGGTCGCCGCGGAACGACGAACCGGGGTGTGGCAGACCGGGATACGAACCCGCTCCATTGACCGGCCCGTCCTGAGTGCCTCCCACTCATTCACAGCCGGACCGTACCCAGCGGCCGGACCGGCAACGCATCGATCATTGAAATGGCCGGTGTCAAACGGACGACGATAACCATTGGTACAACATGCGAATGCGGAGAGTAGCCTTCTCCGCGAGTGCTTCATATCCCCTCCCTCATCATCCCGTCCGACGCCTGAGTGCTTTCAGAGGTTGCGCCCGCTCGACGACCAATTTGGCGGAACGGTACGGGCGCGCCCCGTCCGTACCAGGAAGTCACAACCAGTAACCTGCACGGGGCGCGGGTAACGTCACCCAGGGCGGGCGCACCGGCCGGGCCGACCGGCGGACCGGCCCACAGCGGCCCGGCCCGGAACAGTTCGACACGGAACGGTCCGGCCCGCATCGGTTCGGCTCACATCAGTTCGGCACGGCAGAGAGCCCGGCCCGAAAAAGGGTCCGGCCCCCGACCACGGAGGCGCGATGGCAGTCGTTCTCGGTCCCAACAGGTACGGAAAAGCGGAGGTCAGGCTCGTCCACGTCGAGCGCTCGACGCCGGTGCACCGGATCCGGGACATCAGCGTCACGTCGGCGCTGTGGGGCGACTTCACCAGCGCGCACGTCGACGGGGACAACAGCCACATCCTGGCGACCGACACCCAGAAGAACACCGTCCACGCGTTCGCCCGCACGGGCGGTGTCGGTGAGATCGAACAGTTCGGACTGCGACTCGCCCGGCACTTCACCACCGCCACCCCGTGGGTCACCGGCGCGCGGCTGGAGATCGAGGAATACGGCTGGCAGCGGATCGAGGTGAACGGCTCCGGGCACGACCACGCGTTCTTCCGCAGCGGCGGCGAACACCGGACGACGACGGTCACCGTCGACCGGGACACCGCGCATGTTGTTTCCGGGACAGCCGGCCTGGTCGTACTGAAGTCGACCGGTTCTGCATTCCGGGGATTCATCCGGGACGACTACACCACGCTGGCCGACACGGACGACCGCGTCCTGGCGACCGAAATCACCGCCCGCTGGCGCTACACGAGCACCGCCGTCGAATTCGACACGCTGTTCCCGAGTATCCGGGCGACGCTGCTCGAGACGTTTGCCCAGGTCCCCAGCAGCGCGTTGCAGCAGACCCTGTACGCCATGGGACGGGAGGTCCTCACCGCCCACGCCGACGTGGCCGAAATCCGGCTGTCCATGCCGAACAGGCACCATTTCCCGGTTGACCTGACGCCCTTCGGACTGGACAACCCCAACGTCGTCTTCCAGGTGGCCGACCGGCCGTACGGCAGAATCGAGGGAACTGTCCTGCGGAACGACGTGCCCGCGGCGGAATCAGCCTGGTCCACGTTTCCCGGCGGCGGCTGACCAGCCGACACAGCACGGAACCATGCGGCGCCGCGCGGCGAGCATGGGAGGGCTCAGGATGGCGCGGGGCGTCCTGCCGACAGCTGGAGGAGATCCCCAGCCGCGACCGCCAGGCGCCGCGCGGCGCTGCCCCGGTTGACCGCGAGCGCCACCAGGCCCGCGGAGTCGACGTAGACGACGAGCTCACCGGGAGCCACCGAGGCGAACGTGACCCCGAACACGGCCGTGGTCACCGAGGCGCCCACGGCGACGCGGAGCAGGTGGCCGGGGCGCATCCCGGCCGAGGCCAGCAGGGCCGCGTCCGCGGCCACCTGCACGTTGCCATAGGTGTCGACGGTGACCACCTCGGCCTCCACCGCCACCGCCCCGGCGGTCGCACCGGCTTCCCCGGCTTCCCCGGCGGCCGGATCGGCATCGACCAGGCGGGCGACGGGCGCCGGGAGCCGTATCAGCTCGCCTGGATCCACCTGCTCACCCAGTGCGGCCGGATCCCGGCCGGCCGCGACCGCGGCGGCGGCGGGGGCGAACACGTCCCGCCCGTGGAAGGTCGCCGGCACCCCGTCCGGGACGGCCAGCGCCACCGCGGCGCGCACTCCTCCGAGCACGTCGGCCGCGGGTGGCAGCAGCCCGTTGTCCGGGCCGACGAGCACACCCCGCGGAGCAGAGACGACCAGCGCCCGCCGGGAGGTGCCGACCCCCGGGTCGACGACCGCGAGATGCACCGCGGGCGGCAGGTGACCGACCGTCTGGGCAAGCACGACCGACCCCCGCCGCACGTCACCGGCGGGCACCAGATGGCTGATGTCGATGATCCGCACACCGGGCGCGTGCCGCAGCAGCACCCCGTGGCAGGCCGCCACGAACCCGTCGCCGAGCCCGTAGTCGGTCAGGAAGCTCACACAACCCACGCGGCCCCCACCACCCGCATGATCCACACTGTCCGCGCAGAGGTCCTGTGTCACCCTCGCGACCGGGCCGCGGACCCGACGTGCCCGGCGGCGTCGGCCTCCCGGCTGCCGTCCGCCAGGCTCGCGTGGCCGGCCTCCCGGCCCGCCTCGTCGGCCGGGCTCGCGTGGCCGGCCCGGCCTGCGCCGACGACGTCCCGGTCCTCCCGGCCATCCCCGCCTTCGTCGTCGGTGCGCTGGCCCTCACTGACGGCCTGGCCCTCACCGTCGATGACCTGGCCCTCACCGTCGACGACCTCGTGGCGAGCCGGTTGGAGGGCCGGTGTCGGCTCGTCCGCGGACCGGCCCGGCGAGACGTACAGGGACGGGTTCTCCCGCTTGAGCGGCGGGCCGCCGTTGGCGACGACCACCGCCAGCCACGGCATGACCACGGCGATGACGATGGCGCCGAAGCGCAGCCAGCCGTGCAGCGCGACCACGGCGAGCACCAGACAAACGGTACGGAACATCATCGAGATCACGTATCGGCGCTGGCGTCGCCGGATCTCCTCCGGGCGGGACAGCACCGCACGTGTGATCAGAACAGCGTCGCCCTTCCGCCTGATCCGCACTGGTCCACTTCCCGTCGTCGGGACAAGCCCCGGATGCCAGCCCAGTGTGCGCCACACCAGGCCGCACCGCCCGTACAAGCATGACCGCCCGTACAAGCATGCCTGCCGACCGCCCGACGGAACAATTCCCGGCTACCCGACCACTTACAGCCATGTTCGGCGACACACGGCAATTTTCAGCGACTCTCCGCGGCCGACTGGGACCGGACGAGCCGGCCGCGGCCGCCCGTGAAGCCTGGCGGCTCGTTCATGCGTTGAAAAGGGGTACACAGCACCGCGCCGGACGCGACCGCGGGCACGGCGACCGGACGCACGCGATCGGACGCTCCCGGCTTCGCTGGTGCCCGCCCGGATGTCAGCACAGGCAGGAGAACCATAGATGATCGCAACAGCCGGCCTCCACCAGGATGCCCGGTGGCATCCGTCGACCTCGGCGCGCTCCGGGCCACCCCGGGAGACCCCGCCCAAGCCCGCGCCCACACCCCCGCCGAAGTGGCGTCGCTGGCTGCTGCCCATCGGCTTCGTGATCACAGCGGCCCTGCTGTTCGCGCCCAGCCTGTTCCCGAAGCAGACCACCTCGTACAGCTTCACCCAGTTCACCCAGCAGGTGGACGCCGGCACGGTGCAGGCTGTCACCATCAACGACAAGGGCGGCGTCACCGGGACACTCAAGGACGGCGCCAGCTTCACCTCGCAGCTGCCGACCGCGCTGGACACCCAGGGCGTCCTCGAACGCATGGAGGCGAAGGGTGTCGAGGTGAAGGCCACCCGGACCGGGACGTCCTTCCTGTCGATCCTGTTGAGCTTCCTGCCGCTGCTCCTGCTGGTCGGGTTCTTCCTGTGGACGGGCCGGCAGGCCCAGCGTTCGCTGGCCGGCGGGCTCGGCGGCATCGGCCGATCCCGCACGAAGATCATCGATGCGGAGCGCCCGACCACCCGGTTCGCCGACGTGGCCGGCTACGAGGGCGCGAAACAGGAGGTCAGGGAGATCATCGACTTCCTGCGCGACCCCGAGCGCTACCGGCAGGCCGGCGCGAAGGGGCCGGGCGGGGTGCTCATGGTCGGCCCGCCCGGCACCGGCAAGACGCTGCTGGCCCGCGCGGTCGCCGGCGAGGCCGAGGTGCCGTTCCTGTCGGTGAGCGGTTCCGGGTTCGTCGAGATGTTCGTGGGGGTCGGCGCCTCCCGCGTTCGCGACCTGTTCGGCGAGGCGCGCAAGCGCGCCCCGTCCATCATCTTCATCGACGAGATCGACGCGATCGGCGGCAGGCGCGGCTCGGGCCTGCTCGGCGGCAGTCACGACGAACGGGAGCAGACCCTCAACCAGCTGCTCGCCGAGATGGACGGGTTCGACCCCGCCGAGGGCGTGGTCGTGCTCGCCGCCACCAACCGGCCGGAGACCCTCGACCCGGCGCTGCTGCGCCCCGGGCGTTTCGACCGACAGGTCACCGTCCCGCTGCCGACCCAGGGCGAGCGGACCGCCATCCTCGCGGTGCACGGCCGGGGCAAGCACCTCGCCCCCGACGTCGACCTGTCCGTCGTCGCCCGCGGCACCCCGGGATTCTCCGGCGCGGACCTGGCCAACCTCGTCAACGAGGCGGCGATCAACGCCGTCCGGGGCGGACGCAACATCATCACAGCTGACGATCTTGACGCCGCCAGGGAGCGGATCATCCTGGGCCGCCGGGACGCGACCAACGTGCTGCTGCCCGAGGAGAAGCAGTCGGTGGCCGTACACGAGTCCGGGCACGCGCTGGTCGCCGCGCTGTCCCCGCACGCCGACCCGGTCTCGAAGATCACAATTCTGCCGGCCGGAATGGCGCTCGGCGCCACCCAGCAGCTGCCCGAGGACGAACGGCACCTCTACACCGAGGGCTACCTGTACGACTCCCTCGCGGTGCGGCTCGGCGGGCGGGCCGCGGAGCTGGTCGTGTTCGGCCAGGGCTCGACCGGGGCCGCCAACGACCTGGCCGGCGCCACCGCGCTGGCCACCAGGATGGTGCGCGAGTTCGGCCTGTCCCCCGCCCTCGGGCCGGTGGGCTACGCCTCGGGCAACCCGCAGTACCTCGGGACCGAGGAGGTCGTCTCCCGGCCGTACTCGGAGGAGACCCAACGGGTCATCGACGCGGAGGTGGCCCGGCTGGTGCGGGAGGCCGAGGAGCAGGCCGTGAGCCTGCTGCGCGCGCATCGCGGGGCGCTCGACGCGCTCACCGGCATCCTGCTGGAGCGGGAGACCGTGGACGGCAGCGTCCTCGACGACGTCCTGCGCGAACACGCTCCCCCCAGCGCCCCCGCCGCCGTCCCGGACGCCTCTGAGACCCCCGGTACGACTGCTGACGCCCGCGGTGCCGTCACCAGGGCCCGCGGCACGCGTCCCGAGCCGGCCCCACAACGGAAGCAGTAGGTGGAAACCGTCATCCTGGCAGCGTTTCTCACCTACGGCTTCCGGGCCCGTAGGTGAAAAACGCTGTGCTGGCAGCGGTTTCCACCTACAACTGACGGGCGCCAGCCACCGACCGACGGATGCCGGCCGACGCGCGCCGGTCGTGGTTGTCAGCGGTTTCCGTCATCGCGGCGGCGGTTGTCGCCTACGGGGCTGATGGTGGGGCCTGGGGGCTGGTCGCGGGAAGCTGCCGGTGGGACCCGGTTAGACACGATATGACCCAGCTAGACCCGATAGGACCCGGTGAGACCCGGTGAGACGATGACGCCGGGGTTGAGCAGGCCGGTGGGGTCAAGGGCGTGCTTGACGGCCGCGAGCACGGCCAGCTCCGCCGGTGACCGCGACAGGCCCACCCACGCCATCTTGGCCCGTCCGACGCCGTGTTCGGCGCCGATGCTGCCGCCGTCGGCCGCGGCCCGGGTGAGGATCGCCGTGGTGAGCTCCTCCCGGCCGCCGGTGTCGCCGCGGTCCAGCCCGGTGACGTTGACGTGCAGGTTCGCCTCGGCGAGATGCCCCCACAGGTGCAGCCGGGCGGACGGCGCCACCGCCGGCACCAGGGCGCGCAGGTCGTCGACAAAGGCGGACATGCGGGCGAGCGGGACCGCGACGTCCAGCTTGAGCGGGACGTCGAGCGCGTTCACGGCCGCGGTGTGCCCCTCACGGTAGGCCCACAGGCGCTCCCGGTCCGTGGCGGTGGTGGCGACGACCGCGTCCAGCACGCCGGTGGCGGTCTCGACCGCCGCGGCAAGATCACCGGTCGGATCGGTGGGCCCGACGCACTCCACCAGCAGGTACGGGGTGTCCTGCGGGAACGGCCGGCCGGGGAACGGGGCCGGCCGGCCCTGGTGGGCGCACACCAGGTCGACGCCGTCGCCGAAGACCAGTTCCACGGCGTCCAGGGAGGCCACCGTAGCCCGCAGGGTAGCCACAAGACCGACCGCGGCGGGCAGGTCGGACACGGCGAGCAGGGCGGCCGTGCGGGCGGCGGGCAGCCCGACCAGCCGTAGCTGGACCTTTGTGATGACGCCCAGGGTGCCCTCGCTGCCGACGAACAGCGACGGCAGGTCGTAGCCGACGTTGTCCTTGGGCAGACCGGACAGCCGCCGCAGCACGCTGCCATCGGCCAGCACCACCTCCAGCCCGGCCACCTGGCCGCGGGTCATCCCGTGGCGCAGCACCCGCTCGCCACCGGCGTTGGACGCGGCGATCCCACCGACGGTGGCCGAGTCGCGGGCGGCGAAGTCGACGCCGACGCCGTAGCCGGCCGCGCGTGCGTGCGCCTGGACGTCGGCAAGGGTCGCCCCGGCCCCGGCCGTCACCAGCCCGGCGGCGGCATCCACCGGCTCGATCGCGGTGAGCCGGCGCAGGCTGAGCACCACTGCCCCAGCCGCCGCGCCTGCCGGCACCGAACCGCCGACCAGGCCGGTGTTGCCGCCCTGGGGCACCACGGGCACGCCGTGCCGGGCGCAGATCCGCAGCACGGCGGCGACCTGGTCGGTCGTCGCGGGACGGGCTACGGCCACAGCTCGCCCCCGGAAGGCGCCCGTCCAGTCGGTTTCGTAGCTCACGGTCACGTCCGGGTCGGTGAGGACGTGGGCAGCGCCGAGCGCACCGACGAGATCTGTGATCAGCACCCATCCATCATGCTGGGCCGTGTCATCGGGTCCAGGCACGGGGCCTGCCGCGAAGGACCCGGTGATGCTGGTGGCTGTCAGCGACCAGTGCCATCGAGCCGCAGCCCGTCCGGGCCATCGCGGTCACCACGGCCTACTACGACCTCCGCGGCCACCACGACCTCCGCGGCACCGGCTGGGGATGCCGCGGCCGGCAGCGGTCGTGGCGCCGTCACGGTACGGCGTCATACCACCAAGCTGTGTCACAAAGTTCATGTCGTGGACGAGCGGCCGTCCGCGCTGCCTCCCCGGGGCTTGGGACCGTGTTGTCGTGCGCGTCGCAGTGATCACCGAATCTTTTCTGCCGCACGTCGATGGCGTGACCAACTCGGTCTGCCGGGTGCTGGAGCATCTGCGGCACCGCGGCCACGAGGCGCTCGTCATCGCGCCCGCGGCCGGGACGCGTACGCCAGCGGCCTACCCCGATGTCTATGCCGGCGCCCCGGTGCTGCGGGTGCCGTCGGTTCCGCTGCCAGGATATCCGGCGTTCCGGGTGGCGACGCCATGGCCCCGGCTGGTCGGTGTGCTCGCAGGCTTCCGGCCGGACGTCGTGCATCTGGCGGCCCCGGCGGGGCTGGGCGCGCAGTCCGCGTTCGCGGCCTGGCGGCTCGGGCTGCCGAGCGTGGCGGTGTACCAGACCGACTTCGCCGGCTTCGCCGCCCGCTACGGGCTCGCCCAGGCCGAACGGTCCATCTGGCGGTGGGTGGCCGCCGTCCACCGCCTTGCCGGGCGGACGCTCGCGCCGTCATGGCCCGCGGTCGACATGCTGCTGCGCCAGGGCGTCCACCGGGTCGCCCGCTGGACGCGCGGGGTCGACCTGGAGCGGTTCCATCCGCGCCACCGCGACCCGGCGCTGCGCCGCGGTCTCGCCCCCGGCGGGGAGGTGCTGGTCGGCTATGTCGGCCGGCTCGCCCGGGAGAAACGGATGCACCTGCTCGACGCCGTGCAGGACATCCCCGGGACGCGGCTGGTCGTCGTCGGTGACGGCCCGCTGCGGCCGGCGCTGCAACGGAAGCTGCCCCGGGCGGCCTTTATGGGGTTCCGCTCCGGGACGGAACTGGCGACGATCTTCGCGAGTCTGGACGTGTTCGTCCACACCGGCTCCCACGAGACGTTCTGCCAGGCCGCCCAGGAAGCCAAGGCCAGCGGCGTCCCGGTGGTGGCGCCGGCCGCGGGCGGCCTGCTCGACGTCGTCGACGACGGGCACACCGGGCTGCACTTCACCCCGGACTCCCCGGCCGCGCTGGCCGACCGCGTCGCCGCCCTCGTCGCCGACACCGGCCGGCGGACGGCCATGGGTCTCGCCGCCCGCCAGTCCGTCAGCGGCTGCGGGTGGAGCGCCATCGGGGACGAACTGATCGGTCACTACCAGGACGTCCGCGGCCTGAGGACGGGGCACACCAGCGGTGTCGCCCTGCGGTCACGGGCTGTCCTCGCCCGCCGGACGGCGCACTGCCACCGCAGTGCCGACCGGGCCGGGACATGTCATGACGAGGACGGGAGCACCCGGTGAAGATCGTCCAGGCGGCCAACTTCGTCGCGCCGCGCTCCGGTGGCATCCGCACGACGCTGCGGCACCTCGCCGCCGGGTACACCGCGGCCGGGCACGACGTCGTCCAGATCGTTCCCGGGGAACGCGACGGCGTCCGCCACACCCCGGACGCAACCGTGATCACCATGCGGGCGCCACTGGTGCCCGGCACCGACTACCGGGTGCTGACCGAGCCGTGGCGGGTCATCCGGCTGCTGGCGGCCGAGGCGCCCGACCGTGTCGAGGTCCACGACCGGGCGACCCTGCGCCCGCTCGGCCGGTGGGCCCGCCGGGCCGGGGTGGGATCCGTCGTGGTCAGCCACGAACGCCTCGACCGGCTGCTGAACCTGTGGACGCCCCGCCCGCTGCGCGGGGTGCTGCCGGTGCGGGCCGCCGCCGACCGCTCCAACGCCGCGCTCGCGCGGTCGTTCGACACAGTGGTCACCACCACCGCGTGGGCGGGCGAGGAGTTCCGTCGCGTCGGCGCCACCAACCTGTGCCGGATCCCCCTGGGCGTCGACCTCGACCGCTTCCGTCCCGACCGTTACGACACCTCGCTGCGGCGGGCCTTCGCCCGTGACAGCGAGGTGCTGCTGGTGCACGCCAGCCGGCTGTCGCCGGAGAAGCGGGGCGACACCGCCGTGGACGCCCTGGCGGAGCTGGTCCGCCGCGGCGTCCCCGCCCGACTGGTGATCGCCGGGGACGGCCCGATCCGGGGGCGCCTGACCCGGCGTGCCGCCGGCCTCCCGGTGATCTTTCTTGGCTTCGTCGCGGACCGTGACCGGCTCGCGGCCCTGCTGGCGACCGCGGATGTGCTCCTCGCCCCCGGCCCGGTGGAGACGTTCGGGCTGGCCGCGCTGGAGTCGATGGCCAGCGCGACCCCGGTCGTGGTCCACCACGGCAGCGCCCTGGCGGAGCTTGTCGTGCCCGGCGCCGGGGTCGTGGCCGCGGGCAGCGGCTGGACCTTCGCCGACGGCGTGGAGGATCTGCTCGCCCGCGACCCGTTCACCCGCCGGCAGGCGGCCCGGGCCCGCGCGGAGCAGTTCCCGTGGCGTGTCACCGTCGACGGGTTCCTCGCCGCCCACGGGCTGGGCCCGGCCGACGGCCGGCGGGTGAAC
>NZ_CAAAFS010000142.1:0-15635 GCF_900634755.1 Protofrankia symbiont of Coriaria myrtifolia | reverse complement strand
GGGCCCGGCCGACGGCCGGCACCCCGCGCGGCCGCGGCCCGCGGACGGACGTGTCCGCGGCGCCGGCCGCGCCGCCTGACCGCGCCGCGGACACCACGATGAACGACACGACGGCCGGCGCGATCACCGACGCAGGCACCGGCGCGATCGCCAGCACGGCGAACGGCACGGCGGTCGGCACGGCGGTCGGCGCCACGGGCATCGCGACGCGCGCCGTCACAGAACACGATCACCGCGGCCGTCCACCCGGGCGTGTCACGGGCATCGCGACGCGCGTCACGGCAGCCCGCCACGACACCACGACCGCATGTCCGGCCACGACCTCCTGTTCCGGCACGGCGACCTGCTTCGTCGCGCTCGGCGACAGCATCACGGCCGGGCTGGGCGACGGTGTGAGCATGGGCCGCTACCGGCGGGCCCACGCGGCGCGGGCGCTGGCCGGACGCGGCTGGGCTGCCACGCTCGCCGCCTGCCTGGCCCCGGCCGGGCAGGTCCGGTTCGCCAACCTCGCGACCACCGGGGCGACCAGCCGGGACGTCCGCGAAACCCAACTGCCGGTGGCCCTCGCGCTGCGCCCACAGATCGCAAGCCTCATCGCCGGCATGAACGACCTGCTCTCCCCGGGGTTCGACCCGTTACGCCTGCGGCGCAACCTGGTGTGGAGCGTCCGGGACCTGCGCGCGGCCGGCGTCCTGGTGCTGATGGCCCGGCTGCACGACCCCGGGCGCCTGCTCCGCCTGCCCGCGCCCGCGCGCCGTCTGCTCACCATCCGGATCGGGCAGCTCAACGCGGCGGTGGACGCCGCCGTCGCGGGCGACCCGGGGGTCCTGGTCGTCGATCTGGCCCGCCATCCCGAGGCCTACCGGCTGTCGACCTTCGACGTCGACCGAGTGCATCCGGGGCCGCGGGGCCATCAGCTGATGGCCCGCGCCTTCGCCGAGGCGCTGCGGGACGCCGGCGTGCCGCTGCCGGTCCTGCCGGTGGTGGGGCCGCCCACCACACCCGGCCGGCTTGCTCACGCCCGCTGGATGGCGTCGGTGGGCGTGCCGTGGCTGCTCGCCCGCCCGGCCGCGCCGTTGCGCCGTCTGGCCCGGCGCACCGCGACGGACCACCGAGCCAGACGCGGCAGCACCGGCAGCACCGGCAGCACCGGCAGCACCGGCAGCACCGGCAGCACCGGCAGCACCGGCAGCACCGGCAGCACCGGCAGCACCGGCACTATAAGCATTATCAGAGTCACCGATGGTCATCACGGGCGCGTCGCCTGACGCGGCGCCATGCCCGATGGCCGAAGCCGGCCCGGACGCGCGCGGCCGCCTCGCCGGTGCCCATCGGCCCGGCCACGGCACCCGCCGACGCGGCGACGAGCCCGCCCGCGACGGTCGACCGGTTGCCAACCGTCGACTGGGTGTGACCCCCGGCAATCTCCGATGAGGACCGTCGCAGGACATGGCAACCATTCCTTACCGTAGGCATCGTGATTTGCGGCCAAGCTGCCTCACCTCGCTCAGGGGCACTCACCGGATGGGGTAACGCGTGGCTTGCCGGGCTCGTCAGCACCGATGAGGCGATCACCCGAATCCTCGTGGGTTCTGGTGGGCCCGGCGCCCCCCACACCATCGACGGCGAAGGGCTCGCGCTCGGTCTCGGCCAGCTGCGGACCAGCGGCGCGCGCCGGCTGCGGCTCGTCCTGCCCGTGCCCGGTGACGTCAGCGGTCTGCCCGGACCGGCGGAGGTCAACCAGGAGGCCCTGGCCGCCGGTGAGGCGGTGGTCGTACTGGGCCCGGTGCCGCCGCTGGTGCTGATACCGTCCGTGATCGCGCACGGGCCGGTCGTCGAGGGCGGCCTGGAGTCGGTGCACTGGCGTTCGGCGACGGGCCGTCGTCTCCCGCCCCCGCCGTCCCCGCTGCGCGCAGCCGAGCACGAGCTCAACGACGCCATCCGGACGGCAACGGCCGCGCTGCTGCATCTCGACCGGGCCAAGGTCGACCCGGACACGCTCGCCGCGCTGCGCGAACGCCACGAGGACGAGCCGACGCTCCTGCTCCCCCCGGGCTATCCACCGCCCGCGCACGCGCTGCTGGCCCGGGCGGGCCGGATCGCCGGTCTGATCGACCTGGCCGCCCGTGACGACGGGGCGGCGGTCACCGCCGAGGAGATCGAACGCCGTTCGACCACGCTGCGCGGGCTGTCCGCGGCGGTCCGCCGGGCCTGCGAATCGGCCTACGACGCCTTCGACCCCTCCCAGTCCCTCGCCCGGTAGCGTTTCTCCCCCACCCCGTAGGACACCGTTCGGGCAGGGAGCCGTTCGGGCAGGAAGCGGAGGCGGACCGAACGAACGCTTCTCCCCGCCCGGCGGCACGCCGTCCCGGCACGGATGCCGATCGGGGTGTCGATCAGGGGGCATGGCCCGGCGAGCACTCCCCGCCCGGGAGCGTTCACCCGTCCGCCCGCGCGCTACCGTAGGCGGGGGCCCAGCGCGCGGAGCCCCCGTCTATGGACAGAGCCGGGGCCGGGGATCAGTTCAGGCGCGGGCAGAAGTGCCCGGACGGCCCGTCCGGGCGGCCGCAGAGCACACACGAGGGACGGCCGGCCGCGACGATGCTGCGGGCGCGCTGGACGAACGCCTTCGTCTGGTCCAGCGACAGCGAGACCTCGAGCGTGTCGAGCTCGGCGTCCGCGTCGGGACTGCGCACCCCGCCCCCCGCGAGCCCGGCGGCCTCGACAAGCACCCGTTTGCCGTCCCAGGACACCGTGAGCCTGCCAAGATGGAAGTCCTCCTCGAACGGCGCCTCCAACGGCGCGAGATCGACGTCGACGTCGTGGGACTCCGGCAGCTCACCTCCGGCCGTCCGGCGGACCTGGCCGAGTAGCGTCGTGAGTCCTTCGGTAAGAGCGCTGACCTCGGCTTTCTCCAGGCCGACGGTCACGACCTGCCCACGCGAGCTGGCCTGTAGGTAGAAGTCACGTTCACCGGGCTGGCCGACGGTTCCGACCACGAAACGGTCTGGTGAGTCGAACACGTGCCGTTGCCGCTGATACACCTCGTCCCTCCTGGCGGTCCTTGTACCGGTGGGTGGCCGGGCCGCGGCTGCGGCCACCCACCGGTTTCCCCGGTCGACGCCCGGCATGCCGGCGTCACCCACGGGGCCTGGCCGTCTTCCCCGTCATGAAGCTGCTGTATGAACCTTGCTACGTCGTGAACCTGCTACGTCGTGAACGTTTTATCCCCGGAGATTCGTCCCCGACGACATCATGGACGTCCAACCTTATGGACATCATTGTGAACCGTAGCGCCACCGCCCACGTCGTGGACGTCACAGATGTCGCGGTGGGCACCATCGGATGTCTCCAGCGGCGCGGGCCCGCTGCCAGGAGCATCCCCGCCAGGGGCAGTCCCATCAGGGGCATCGCTGTCAGGGACATCGCTGTCAGGGGCATCGGGCCGATGGCCGGCGGTGTCCTGGCCGGGCCGCTCGTCCGCGGGGACGCCGGCGGCGGCCGGCAGCCGGCGGCCCGGCCCTCGCGGGGCGCAGCACCACAGCGGGCACACGTCGTGGCCTGGGCCCAGCGGGCTCAGCGCCGCCCGGGGGCGGTGCCCGTACCTGCGCTCGTCGAGAAGCTCCCGGACCATGGTGACGAACCGGGGGTCAGCACCCACCGTGGACGCCCGACGGAAGCTCAGCCCGACCGCCCGGGCCCGCTCCGCCGCCATCACGTCAAGATCGTGGATGACCTCCATGTGGTCGCTGACGAAACCGATCGGCACCACCACGACCGCCTGGGTCCGCCCGGCGGAGCCGAGCGCCGCCAGATGATCGCCGACGTCCGGCGCCAGCCACGGCACGCTCGGCGGGCCGCTGCGGCTGGCGTAGACCAGGTCGTGCGGGTGACGGCGGCCGGTGCGCAGCGCCACCCGCTCAACGATCACCGCGGCGGCGGCGGCCAACTGCCGGGGGTAGGCGTCCCCGTCCGGGCCGCTGTCCGCCGACTGCGTGAGCGGGATCGAATGGGCGACGAAGACCAGCCTGGTCCGCGCCAGCGACGCGGCGGGGATCGTGGCCAGTTCGTCGACGACATGGTCGACCATGGGCAGGACGAAACCGGGATGGTCGAAGTACTGCCTCAGTTTGATCAGTTCCGGCGCGCCCGGGCCGAGCTGGGCCCGCGCCCGTGCAAGGTCCTCGCGATACTGGCGGCAGCCGGAGTAGGAGGCGAAAGCGGACGTCACGAAGCAGGCTGCCCGGCCAACGCCGTCCCGCCGCATCGCCCTGAGCGCGTCGACGAGGAACGGTGACCAGTTGCGGTTGCCCCAGTAGACCGGCAGCGGCGCGAGTTCGGCCCGCAGCGCGGCCAGCAGCGCCCGGTTCTGGTCGTTGATCGGGCTGCGGCCGCCGAGACGGCGGTACTGTTCGGCGACCTGGGCCAGCCGCTCGTCCGGCACGCCCCGCCCGTGGGTGACGTTGCGCAGGAACGGCATGACGTCGGACGGCGCCTCCGGGCCGCCAAAGGAGACCAGCAGCAACGCGTCGACGCCCACCGGTTCTGTCCGGCCGGCCGCGGTCATGGTCCTGGGCATGATCATGGGAATGATCGTGGTCCGGCTGTCACTCGACACGTCCGTCATCGTCCCCCGCGACCGGGACACGACGCACCCCGCCCCGGGCACGAACCCAGAACGCAACACACCCGAAGCCTCATACGCCTCGGCTCGCCGGCCTGGCGGGCGAGCCGAGGCCGCGAGCGGAAGGCGTGACGTCGGGAACGCGGTGAACGAACTCGGAGGTCACGTCGGCGCTCCGTTCGCGCGCCTGTGCGGCGGTCCGGCGGTCGTTCGCGATGGTTCGCGGTGGTCTAGAGCCCCATGCTCAGGCCGCCGTCGACGGGGATCACGGCGCCGGTGATGTAGGAGGCCTGGGGGGAGGCCAGGAAGGCCACCAGGGCAGCTACGTCCGCTGGCTCGCCTATCCGCCCGATCGGCACCTGGTTGAGCAGGTTGTTCTGCTGGGCGTCGGTGAGCGCGTCGATCATGTCCGTGCGGATCGGGCCGGGAGCCACCACGTTGGCGGTGATGCCCCGGGGGGCGAGCTCCCGGGCGAGGGAACGGGAGAAGCCGATCAGACCGGCCTTGGACGCGGCATAGTTCGACTGCCCCGGGGAACCGATCAACGCCGAGACCGACGAAATGAAGATCAGCCGCCCGCGCCGCAGGCGCAGCATGGGCCGCGCCGCGCGCTTGGCCACCCGGTACGCGCCCAGCAGGTTGGTGTCGAGGACCTCCTGGAACGCGTCCTCAGCCATGGTGAGAAGAAGCGTGTCCCGGGCGATCCCGGCGTTGGACACCAGCACCTCGACCGGCCCGAGCTCCGCCTCCACCTCGGTGAACGCCTTGTCGACGCCTTCCGCGCTGGTGACGTCCAGGCGGACGCCGTACATCCCGTCCGGCGCATCGCCGCCACGGCTGGCGACCGCTACCCGGTCACCGCCCGCGGCCAGCGCGGCCGCGACCGCGGCGCCAATCCCTCGATTACCGCCGGTAACAAGCGCTACCCGTCCTTCACCGTCCACCATGGGGTCGATGCTAGCTGCCGTATCGCACGCTCCATGCTTATCACTGAAAGTGACACGCCGAATTCCCAGCGCATCCAAAGCGCCCGCGGCGCCCAGCCCGCGATCACCTCTGGACCACCTGGCCGGACAACTCCGGGCCACCCGTTCCTTCGGTCGCCCCCCAGTGGGCCACCGAAGATCATCTGGGCTGGACGGGGTCGGACCACCCGGGTCTGATCGCCCGTCCGGACGCTTCGCGGGACGATGCAACGGTGCGCCTGACGATCAGAGTCTCCCCCCGCTCGGCCCGGACCTCGGTCGGCGGCAGCTCCCCTGCCTCCGGAGCTGGCGCCCCAGGCGAGTCCCCGGCAGAGAACCCCACCGCGGCGGACGACCCCACCAACGGCAGCCCGCCGGATGCCGCCACGCCCCTCGTCGTCCGGGTGACCGCGCCGGCGGTGGACGGGCAGGCGACCGAATCGGCGTTGCGCGCGCTGGCAACGGCCTTCGGCGTGCGCCGTCGCGAGGTCGTGCTGGTCAGGGGCGCCACCAGCCGGACGAAGATCGTTGAAATCAGCGGGCTACCCGAATCCGCGCTGCGCAGCCGCCTGGCCGAACTCACCGCCACACCAGGGAAATGAAGAAAAATCAAAGAAAAGTCGAAGCAATCGGGTACATGGTGGAAGCTCGCCCGGCAGTTGGCGGATCCGGGCCCACCGCCGCCCAAGGGTCCGGCTCGTCCGCCCCCGCTGGACCGGGTTCCCCGAACTCGGCCCGGCAGAAAGCCGCGCACAAACATGATCGCGCGGCCTTTGGCCCCACACCCGACCCGCAGGCCGCCGGCCGCGCACAAACATGATCGCGCGGCCTTTGGCCAGGTGGATGACGAGGCGGAACCGCTGGAGCACAACCTTTGACAAGGGCTCATCGTCCGGATATTGGACAGTTCGTGTCGACGGAGGCCAGGTTGCTTGCGCCGGGTGAAACTCATGACACCGTGCACGGACGGCTCCGGACACCGCAGGCGTCCGTGACCGGCCCCGTGACCGGCTCCGTGGCCGGCTCCGCGGCGGGCTCACCGGTCACGCCCGCGCTCGCCGACAACGCCTCGCCCACCGCCTCCGCTTCCGTCTCCGCCG
The DNA here is from genome assembly GCF_900634755.1 of Protofrankia symbiont of Coriaria myrtifolia. NCBI lineage: Bacteria > Bacillati > Actinomycetota > Actinomycetes > Frankiales > Frankiaceae > Protofrankia > Protofrankia symbiont of Coriaria myrtifolia. The sequence goes on along the minus strand of NZ_CAAAFS010000142.1, from coordinate 8,946 downwards.
CTGTCGAACCCCTCGACCTGCCGGCCCTCATCGAGATCGAGCGACGGCTGCGCGGCCTGGCCACCGCGCTGATCGACGACATCGAGGACGCGACGCCGCACCGCGGGCCGGCCGTCACCAGCGGCGATACCGTTGGCACTCTGCGTGCAACCACGCGTTCCCTGGCAAGTCTGATCACCGTTCTGTGGTTCGACGCGCTGCGTGCGGGTGACCAGCTCCGGGTGCCCCCGACCGCGTTCCCGCTGCTGGAGGCCGTCCATCGGCTGCTCGCTCGCCACGACCCCGGCCCGGACAGCCCGTCCGGACCGCAGTCGCGGCCCGCTCCCGAAGCCTCGGTAGAGGCCGGGCACCTGCCGTTGCCGCCAGGCCTGGTTGGCGTGATCGTGGCCCCACGCTCCGGACCGGTGGTGACGGCGTGGGACGCCCTTGCCACGCGGTATGCCACCGGCCATCCCGCACCGGCCGAGATCATCGGGCATGCTGGCGCCGCCACCTCGACTGGTACCGGTAAGCATCCCGACGTCGCCGCGCCGGCCGCCGCGGGGACGCCCGGACGGCAGATCTGCCTGCTTGACCACACCGAACTGTTCGACGGCACCGTGTGGGAACCCGTCACCGATCCGCGGGTCCGCCGCCTGGGCGAGCTGCTGTGGATCGTCACGGTCCGCGCTCATCCGGGTGCGACGATCGCAGCCGAGGCGGGTGTCACCGACCAGGCACGCCTCTTCGCCGCCGCCGACTGGCAGGTGCTCACCGTCGGCCACGGGCGGACGCTGTCCGCCCTGTTCGGCAGGCCGGGCGGGCAGGCGCTGCGCCGGCGGCTCGACGGGATGGGCTGTGCCGAGTTCCAGGAGCTGTTGCGCTCGCCCGGAGCGGAGCTGCGCCGGCGCCTCGCCGGGCCCGGGGCGTCCGGGGCCGGCATCACCCGGCTACTCGACGAACTGTTCGACGACGAGATCGCTGCTGCTCTGCGTGATGTCGGCGGCAACGACCTGCCCCTGCTCGTGGACGCCTTCGACGAGGTCGACCCGCACCGGCCCACCGTCCTGTTCGTGCACGTCGACGAGGCCGCCGCGGACCGGGTGGGAGAACCGGGCAGGTCGGACGGATCAGCCCGGCCAGAAGAGGCGGACGGGACCGACGGGACACGCGGAAGAACCACGGGCCCCGATGGGACAGCGGCGGGGACGGCGGGGACGGGCGGCGCCGGCCGTGTCGACGAATGGGCCGGGCTGCCCGCGGGCAGCACCGGCGCGCGCCTCGCGCGCACCGTCCGACGCCGTCTGGCGCCGTCTGGCGCCGAAGCCGGCCGCGCGGACGGAGCCTGCGCGAATCCCGCCCGACCTGGGCCGCTCCTATCTCGGCCGGGTCAGCACGCTGGCCGCCTTCGGCAGCGTCATGCGTGACCTCGCCGACGGCCGTCCGCGGGCCGCCGCCGGCATCGTCACCGCCACCACCACGGACGCCACCACGGCGTTGGCCGGGTGGCGGGACGCCGTCGGCACATGGTCGGTCTCCCAGGCTCCCACGCCTGGGCAGACGTCCGGGCCGGCGCACGGGCAGGCCGGCGGGCAGCTGGCCGAACCGGTGCCGCCGGGCGTGCTGGCAGGGCTGCTCGACGGGCTGGGCCGGACCTGGCACCGGCTCGGCCACCCCCTGCGCCCGATCGGCGTGACCAGCGGCACCAGCGCCGGCCGGGTCCTGCCGCACTGGTGCGCAGGCCTGGACGGCGACGCGCAGTCCGTTCTCGTCGTCGTCACCGACCCGGGAAGGCCCACCGCCACCGTCAACCCCACTACCGTCAACCCCGCCACCGTCATGAGCCCCGCCGGCGGCGCCAGCCTCACCGGCGGCGCCAGCCTTACCGGATCCACCGGAGCTATCGGAGCCGCCGACCGCCCGAGCCCGGTCGGCGGCGGTACCGCCGGGCTCGCCAGGACCATCCGCCTTTCCGAATCCACCAGCACCATCGCCGGCCCCGCCAGGGCGGCGCCCGGCACGGTCTGCTGGGAACCTGCCTTCGCCCAGGACCTCGCCTGGTGTGCGCTGGACGCGATCGACCAGCTCGGCCGGCCGGGCGGCCGATCGGCGCTGCTGCGGGTCTCGACACGCCCGATCGAACAGTCGCTGGCCGGGATACCCGCCGACGCCGAGGGGCGGGCCCTGCGACGCGCCGGGGTGCTCGCGGGCGGCTACCGGCTGCGTGACGGCGTGACCAGCGCCAACGCCACCGGTGGAGCCGGCGCCGGGCCCGGCAGCGGATCCGGCGGTGGGCTCGGGCCGGCGGTGACCCTGGTCGGGGCCGGCTGCGTCGTGGCCGACGTTCTCGCCGCCGCCGACGAGCTCGGCGCGGGGCTGGGCCGCGGTGTCGCCGTCGTCTGCCTGACCTCCCCCGACCTGGTCTGGCGCGCTCTGCAGGCACGCCGTGGCCTGCTGCCGGGCGACACGTCGATCCTCGACGAGCTCTTCCCCGTCGACCGGCGCGGCCCGCTGGTCACCGTGACCGACGGGGACCCACGCGCCCTGGGGTTCCTCGCCGGTGTCCACGGCGATCCCGTCTCCACCCTCGGCGCGGGCATGGTGGTGCCGGTCGACGTGGCAACGATCGTCGGTGCGGCCCTCGACCTGCTGGAAGAGATCGAAAGCTACCCGGCGTAAGGCTGCTCCGCAGGGCTACTCAAGGTGACGAAAGGAGCGGGCGCCAGGCGCCCGCTCGTCCGCGTCGAAAGGCCCGTGAGGTCCTGACGGCGGCGTGTCAGGTCCCGATCGCGTGCACGCCGCCGTCCACGTGAATGATCTCTCCGGTGGTGGCGGGGAACCAGTCCGACAGCAGCGCCACGCAGGCCCGGGCCGTCGGCTCGGTGTCCTGGATGTTCCAGCCGAGCGGCGCGCGCTCGTCCCAGACGCCCTCGAACCGCTCGAAACCAGGGATGCTCTTGGCCGCCATGGTGCGCAGCGGCCCCGCGGCGACAAGGTTGACCCGCACCCCGCGCGGCCCGAGATCACGGGCGAGATACCGGGTGGCCGACTCCAGGCCGGCCTTGGCCACCCCCATCCAGTCGTAGGAGGGCCAGGCCACGCTCGCGTCGAAGTCGAGCCCCACGACCGAGGCGCGTTCGCCGAACAGCGGCAGTGTCGCCCTGCACAGCGAGGCCAGCGACCAGGTCGAGATCTGCATCGCGGTCGCCACCTCCGGCCAGGGGGCGTCCACGAAGGGCTTTCCGCCGAGCACCGATTCGGGCGCGAAACCGATCGCGTGCAGGACGCCGTCCAGGCCGTCGGTGTGCTCGAGAACCCGGTCGGACAACGTGCCCAGATGTGTTTCGTCGGTCACGTCCAGTTCGATCACGGCGGCCTCGGTGGGCAGCCGCCGGGCGATCCGCCTGGTCAGTGACAGGCCCCGGCCGAAACCGCTGAGCACCACGGTCGCTCCCTGTTCCTGCGCGATACGGGCAACGCCGAAAGCAATGGACGCGTCCGTCAGAACGCCGGTGACAAGGATGCGCTTACCTGCGAGGAGTCCACTCACAGGCCCGCATCCTGCCAAACATCGGCTGGGGCTGGCGAGGCGGCACACCGACAAAGCAACCCCCCTCGGGGTGCCGGCGCACCGACAAAAGCACGCCAGCCGGCACACCTGACACACCGGGAAAAGCGTTCACCGGAGCACCAGCCCGAACACGCCAGCCCGAACACGCCAGCCCAGGCAAGCCAGCACGGCCGCATCGTCCAGGCCACCACGGCCGTGCCACGGTCATTCCGCCCGCGCCCGGCCCGCCCCGGACAACCGCAGGGCGATCATCGCAAGCACGCTGGCGAGCGTCGACGCGACAAGCACGGCGGTGGCCGCGCGCTGCTGGGCATCGGCGTCGTCCAGAGCCAGCCGGGACATCAGCAGGCTCACCGTGAAACCGATGCCGCCCAACACCCCGATCGGCATCACCGCGCGCCAGCCGAGGTCGGCCGGCAGACGCGCCACCCCGGCCCGCACCGCCAGCCACGCCCCGCCGACGATGCCGGCGGTCTTGCCGACGACGAGGCCGGCGATCACGCCCTGGGAGACCGGATCCTCGGCGACGGCGCCGAGAGCCGATGCCGTCACCGGCACCCCGGTCGCGGCGAGCGCGAACAGCGGAACCACGAGACCGGCCGAGAACGGGTGCAGCCGGTGCTCCAGCCGCAGCGCCGGCGCGGCCTGCTCGCCCGGATCGGGACGCACCCGGGTGAGCAGGGCGAGCCCGATGCCGGCAACGGTCGCGTGCACCCCGGATGCGTGCACGCACATCCACAGCGCCAGTGCCAGCGGCACGTACAGCGCCGGGGACCTCCAGCGCCGCCGCTGCGCGAAGGCGTACCCAACCAGAAGCACGACGGCCGCCACGAGCCATACCGGAACCAGTCCCCTGGTGAACAGGACGGCGATCAGGGCGATGGCACCGAGGTCGTCGACGACGGCGAGGCTGAGCAGCAGCACCCGCAGCGAGGCGGGCACGTTCGCCCCCGCCAGGGACAGCACGCCGAGCGCGAAGGCGATGTCGGTGGCGATGGGGATCGCCCAGCCGTCCACCGCCCCGGGGGCACCCCAGCTGACCGCGAGGAACACCAACGCGGGAACGATCATGCCACCGGCGGCGGCGGCGACCGGCAGCACGGCGGCCCGGCGGTCCGCCAGCTCCCCGACGACCAGCTCGCGTTTGAGCTCAAGACCGGCGACGAAGAAGAACACCGCGAGCAGCCCGTCCGCCACCCAGGCCCCGGCGGTCAGGTGCGTCAGGTGCAGCCAGGACGGGCCGAAGCCCAGATCTGCCCGCCACACGTCGTGGTAGCTGCCGCCGGCGAGGTTGGCCCACAGCAGGGCGAGCGCGGTGGCGGCCAGCAGCAGGAACCCGCCGGTGGTCTCCCGGCGCAGGAACTCCGCGAACGCGCCACGGGCGGCCAGCGTCTGGCTGACACGTCCAGTGACCGCGGACTGCCCGTCAACCACCGATCGGGTGCGCACCAGCGGGAGGTCCTTCCAGGGGAAGCCGACGTTGGACGCCGACCAGACTTCCCGGCACACCTGTTGAGCGGTTCGAGCGGTGACGTGTTGATGCGTTGACGCGTTGGGCGCTGTTGGCCAGTGCCGCCATCCTGGCACAGCGGGCCACGGATTTCCTGGTCATGACGTTTCTGCCCGATGGTGGATCTGCCGGAGGAGCTTCCCCGGCCCCGGCGGCCGTCGGGGCGGTACGGCCAACGCGCGACACCGGCCGGGTGCGGCGCGCCGGCCGGGCGGCGCCGTCCTGGCTGGTTCAGCCGCCCGGCAGGATCGTCATGCTGACAGGCTCGTCACGGTTTTCCTGCGTGAGCGCCTGGTTATCTTGCGGACGATCGGTTCGACGACCCGAGCGGCCAGCGGGCCGACAATCGCCATGATCAGCACATAGCAGGCGGCGAACGCGCCAAGCTTCGGCTCCACGTCGGCCACGACCGCCAGACCCGCGATGACGATCGAGAACTCGCCCCGCGCGACCAGTGCGGCCCCGGCCCGGTAGCGGCCCATCGTGCCGATCCCGGCCTTGCGCGCCGCCCACCAGCCGGTGAACACCTTCGTCGCCACCCCGGCGAGCGCCAGCAGCAGAGCGGGAAGGAACACCGGGGGGATCTCGCTGGGCTCCGTCTGCAGACCGAAGAAGACGAAGAACACCGCGGCGAAGAGATCCCGCAGCGGCGTGAGCACCTCCCGCGCGCCCTCGGCCACCGGTCCCGACACGGCGATGCCGACCAGGAACGCCCCGACCGCGGCGGACACCCGGACCTGCTGGGCGGCGCCGGCCACGAGCAGAGCCAGCCCCATCAGCCGCAACAGCAGGATCTCGCTGTTGGGATCCGCGTTCGGGTTGTGGACCAGCCGGCTGACCTGCCGGCCGTACCGCAACGCCAGGACCAGGACGCAGACCAGCGCGGCCAGCGCAACCAGCAGCGTGACCGACCCCTGGGCGAGTGTCTGGTGGGCCAGCAGCGCGGTGAGGATGGGCAGGTACACCGCCATGGCGAGGTCCTCGAGGACCAGCACGGACAGCACCACGGGTGTCTCACGGTTACCGATCCGCCCCAGATCGGTGAGGACCTTGGCGATGATCCCGGAGGACGAGATCGCGGTGACCCCGCCCAGGACGACCGCGGCCAGTGGGCCCCAGCCGAGCAGGAACGCGGCGGCCACGCCGGGCAGGGCGTTGAGCGTCAGGTCGAGCGCACCCGTGGGCGCCTGCCGGCGCAGGCCGTCGATCAGCTCCTGCGCCGTGTACTCCAGGCCGAGCGTCAGCAGCAGCAGGACGACCCCGATCTCGGCGCCGACCTCGATGAACTCCTCGCTGGCGCCCAGCGGGAACAGCCCTCCGTGCCCGAAGGCGAGCCCCCCCAGCAGGTAGAACGGGATCGGGGAGATACCCACGATGGTGGCACAGTGGCCGAGCAGCCCGAGGGTGAACAGGACCGCGCCCAGCTCGAGGAAGGTCGCGGCTATGTCCACGGGCGGCTCTCCGCCAGTGCCGTGTCAGTGCTCCTTGGTAGCGCCGCGCCAGCGGCCAAGATCGCTATCAACCGACGCGGAACAGTTCGGCAACGGCAGCCGTGTTCTCCGGCGTACCAACCACCACGACGACGTCACCGGCAACGAAACCGAAGTCCGGGCGCGGGGAAGCGATCACCTGCTGGTCTCGAACGACAGCGACAATTGACGCTCCGGTCCTCGTCCGCGCATGGGTCTCCCCCAGCGGCTGCCCGTCGTAGGGGGAACCGGGAGTAATTTTGATCTGCTCCCCGACGATACCCGCGAAGGCCTTGCCGAGGTTGTTCAGCCGCTCGACGATGTGCGGGGCACCCAGCAGTTCTGCCAAGGCGTCGCTCTCCTCCGCGGTCAGCGGGATTGACTCACTACAGGTGTCCATGTCGTCGGTGTCGTAGATCACCAGCTCACGCCGACCGCCATGATGTGACACCACACCGACCCGCCGTCCACTGCGGGTGCGGAAATCGTGGCGCAACCCGATGCCCGGGAGCATGGTCTCCTCCACGTCCACTGCGACCCCTCCGGTGAACCCGACGTGGACGCCGAACCCACAAAAGATCGAAATCCCAATGATCAGAACTCGGTGATCCGAACTGCCCGATGCCCGGAACCACTTGATGCCCGGAACCGCTCAGCGATCAGACCGCTGACCAGAACTGCGGGTCCGCTTCTGACGCATCGACCCTCTCGTTATCTAAACATATCCAACGGCCCGGTAGCCCGGGCTGACAAGCCCCGAGCCGTCCGGCCGGCCCGGAGGGCTCGCCGGACGGACGGTCAGCCAGTTGGCGGCCGGCAGAAGCATTCCCCGGATACCGTGACGAGAGCGTCCAGCGCATCCACGGCCGGACGTGTGGGCCGGGCAGCGGCTCACGAGGGTTCACGAGGATTTACCGGAAGGCGGGGCCGCGGTGCTGAACAGGAGTGCTCGCATCATCCGCCGGATCGTGGTGAGCGCGGTCGGCGTGGCCGTGCTGGGGTTGGGCGTGGCCCTGCTCGCCCTGCCCGGGCCGGGCTTCCTCGTCATCGCGCTGGGGTTCTTCGTCCTGAGCCTGGAGTACGAGTGGGCCCGCCGGCAGTTCGAGCAGGCCCGGCGCAGGGCCGCCGACCTCGCCGACCAGGCGGCCGCGAGCGTGTGGTCATCGGCGTTCACGATCTTGTTCGGGCTCGGGATGATCGCGGTAGGCATCCTCTGGATCGTCGTGGAGACGCTGCCGTTCTCCTCACCGTGGACGGGCGGCAGTGTGGTCTTCGGCGGTCTGGTGATTCTTTCCACCATTCTGTTCAGCCTGTGGCAGGCCAAACAGGCCCGTGACGCCGGCGAGCCGACCCCGGCCGAACTGCTCGATCTCAAGGAGGAGGAACACCACAGGCGCGTCTCCGCCACCTCCTCATCCACCTCCGCTCCTCCTGGCGCGCCCCCGACCTCCTCCACCGACGAATAGCCGCCACCGGACCGGCAAATCCTCGAACCGGGCGTCATCCTCGGCCCGTTTGTCTTCGGCCCGTCTGCCCTCAACTGGTTGCGCTCTACCTGCTGTGTTCAGCCCGTTGCGGCGCCCCGACGGACCAGCGCCACGCCCTGCCCTTCTCGCACCGAGAAACCCGCCGGCGACAGCCGTCGCCCGCGGCCCTGACCCGGCAGTCGTAGGTGGAAAACGTCATCCCCACGCCGGAAACCACCTACAGCGCGCGGACGCGTAGGTGGAAAACGCTGTCAGGACAGCTGAAACCACCTACGCCTTCGGCTGACGGCGGGCCAGGTGAGGTGGCCTACTGGCCCTGGGTGAACTCGCTGATGCCGATGACGTTCGACTGGGCGTGTACGCACCGGTAGACAGCGGCCTTGTCGGCCGGCGAGGCGAACGTGATGTTGTAGCGCAACGGGTAGACCCGGCTGCTCTGAGCCGTGTTGTGGTCGGGGGGCTCCTGCACCGCTTCCCCGGCGGTGGGGCATGCGGCCCGGACGGCGTCCTTCTGGGCATCGGTCGCGGTCGGGGTGAAGTAGACCACCGCCTCGACGCGCGGTGAGGGCCCGACTACCGTAGCGTAGATGCCGAAGGCAATCAGGCCGGCCAGCGCGAGCGCACCCAGCACCACCCAACGCCGGTTATGCCGATCTGTCAGAGTCCGGCGCGTCGTGGCCAGGGCCCGCGCCGCGGGCGACCGCGGTGGGCGGCGGTCACCTACTCGTGTCGCCGCGGTCGGCTTGGTCGGCGCTGGCTCGCTCAACACTTCGTCCGGTACGTCCTGCGAGGTCACGGGCCTTCCTTCGGGCGCGGTAGCGGCCTGTCGCAACGGTTGCGGCCAGTATGGCGCCGATCGGCGCTGGTCGGCGCACGGCGATCGGTGTCCGCAATCCGACCATCGCGACTGGGCCTACCCCCAACCTAGTG
>NZ_CAAAFS010000141.1:0-10701 GCF_900634755.1 Protofrankia symbiont of Coriaria myrtifolia | reverse complement strand
GGACACTAGACCGTGAGCGAGGTCGTAGGGTAAGCGGTCTTCCCGCTCGTGCCGACCAACACGTGCGATCCATGTCACACCCAGAACCACGTTCAGAACCACGTCCAGACTTGAATCCAAGCCGGCCCAATGCGTTTCGATCACGGGGGGCCAGGGGCATCGCATGACGGCACCCCTGGTGATCGTCTGTGTTCGTGGTGGCGGAGGGCCCCGAGAAACTCCGGAGAGACCGTGCCCTCCCGCATCGAGGACTATGCGCTGATCGGCGACACACATTCGGCCGCGCTGGTCTCCAGGGACGGTTCGATCGACTGGTTGTGCCTGCCCCGCTTCGACTCGCCCGCGTGTTTCGCCGCCCTGCTCGGTGACGAGAACTCCGGCCGCTGGAGGATCGCGCCGGTCGATCCGGTACTCGCGGTGAGCAGACGCTATCGCGGCGACACCCTCGTCCTCGAAACCGACATGACCACGACGAGCGGGACCGTCCGGATCGTCGACGCGATGTACCCACGCTCCGGCGAGCACCTCGTGCTGCGGCTCGTCGAGGGCATCGAGGGCACGGTCCGGATGCGCAGCGAGACCCGCATCCGCTTCGACTACGGCTCGATCGTCCCGTGGGTGCGCCGTTTCGACGACCACACGGTGGTCGCGGTCGCCGGCCCCGACGCGGTCACCCTGCGCACGACCGCGCCGATGGAGGGCCACGACATGGCCACCTACTCGCAGTTCACGGTCTCCGCCGGGCAGTCCGTGCCGTTCTCCCTGACCTGGTGCCCCTCGCACCGTCCGACCCACGCCCACATCGACGTCCGCCGGGCGATCGACCTGACCGAGTCGTGGTGGGCGGACTGGATGGCCGGCTGCACCTATGACGGCCAGTGGCAGGACGCCGTCCGCCGGTCCCTGATCACCCTCAAGGCGCTGACGTACGCGCCGACCGGCGGCATCGTCGCGGCGGTCACGACCTCCCTTCCGGAGATGATCGGCGGGGTCCGCAACTGGGACTACCGCTACTGCTGGCTGCGGGACGCCACCATCACCCTGCTCGCCCTGCTCGACGCCGGGTTCACCAGCGAGGCCACGGCCTGGCGGGAGTGGCTGCTGCGGGCGGTGGCGGGCGACCCCTCACAGGTCCAGATCATGTACGGCGTCGGCGGCGAGCGCCGGCTGCCCGAGTACGAGGTACCGTGGCTGCCCGGCTACGAGGGCTCCGCTCCCGTCCGGGTCGGCAACGGCGCCGTCGACCAGTTCCAACTGGACGTCTACGGCGAGGTGCTCGACGCGCTGCACGTCGCCCGGGTAGCCACCGACGTCGACGGCCAGGACGACTCGTGGGCGCTGCAGAGCAAGCTGATGGAGTTCCTGGAGACCGGGTGGCGCAAGCCCGACGAGGGCATCTGGGAGGTCCGCGGGCCGCGCCGGGACTTCGTCCACTCCAAGGTGATGGCCTGGGTCGCGGTGGACAGGGCCGTCAAGGGCATCACCGAGTGGGGGCTGCCCGGCCCGCTGGACCGCTGGACGGCGCTGCGAACCGAGATCCACAACGAGGTCTGCGCCCGCGGTTTCGACCCCGCCCGCAACACCTTCACCCAGTTCTACGGCTCCACCGAACTGGACGCGGCCCTGCTGAACATCCCGCTCGTCGGCTTCCTGCCCGCGACGGATCCGCGCGCGGTCGGCACGGTCGCCGCCGTCGAACGCGAACTCGTCCAGGACGGGTTCGTACTGCGCTACCCGACCGCGCAGGACGGCGCGGTCGACGGCCTGCCCGCCGGTGAGGGCGCCTTCCTCGCCTGCACCTTCTGGCTCGCCGACAACTACGCCCTGTCGGGACGGGTCCGCGAGGCCCAGGAACTGTTCGAACGACTGCTCGCACTGCGTAACGACGTGGGGCTGCTGGCGGAGGAGTACGACCCCGCTCTTGGCCGGCTGGTCGGTAACTTCCCGCAGGCGTTCAGCCACGTCCCGCTGGTCAACACCGCCCGGACGCTGACCGACGCCCTGCGCGGCAGGCCGCGCTCGCGCACCGACCGGGCCTATCCGCCAGGCCACTTCTTCGGCTGATTCGCCGGCCGGCTCCCCGATCGTCCGCCGGCCCTCCCCGCCGGCCGCCCCCGCTGTCCGCCCGCTTCGTCCTCTTCGTCCGCCTGCTTCCTCCGCCTGCTTCGTCCGCCCGTCATCCGTGCCGGGACAGCCGAAGCGGCGGGGAACGACGAGGGAGGAAAGAAAAGCAAACGATCATCTTTTGCGCCGCACGCCCGGCAGCCCCGTAACATTGCCGGCGGACGGGTACGCGACCATAGTTCTTCCTGCGCTCCCTGCGCGCACGGAAACCCATGGCATCCAAGAAACCAGGAGCGGGCGCGTGGCGGGTCGGGTTGCGGTGATCGGCGGCGGCATTCTCGGGCTCGCGGTGGCCCGGCGGATCCAGCAGGTCGATCCCGCCGCCACGGTGACGCTCTTCGAGAAGGAGCATGACGTCGCCCGCCACCAGAGCGGGCACAACAGCGGAGTCGTCCACGCCGGGCTGTACTACCAACCGGGATCCCTGAAGGCGACCCTGTGCCGACGAGGCGTGGTGCTACTCAAAGAGTACTGCGCCACGCACGGCATCCGCTACGACGAGTGCGGCAAGGTCGTGGTCGCGGTCGACCACAGCGAGCTGGGCAGGCTCACCGACATCGCGCGCCGGGCACAGGCCAACGGCGTCCCGGACACCACCATGCTGGACGGGCACGACCTGCGCCGCTACGAACCGCACGCCCGCGGGGTGGCCGCGCTGCACTCCCCCACGACCGCGATCGTCGACTACCGGGCGGTGGCCCGCCGGCTGCGTGACAGCGTCCAGGACACCGGCGGCACGGTGCGTACTGGCAGCGAGGTCGTCGCCGTCGAGGAGCGTCCCGACGGCGTCCACCTGGGCCTGCGGGTTCGGGGGAACATCCGGGTGCCGCCCAACGGCACGCACGCGACCGCGTCCCGGGCCGGTGGCACGGTCGCGGCCGTGTCCACGGTGGCCGGGCCGTTCGACCTGCTCGTCGCCTGCGCCGGCCTGCAGTCCGACCAGGTCGCCGCGCTCACCGACGAGGATCCCTCGCCACAGATCGTCCCGTTCCGCGGCGACTACTGGCTGCTGCGACCGGAGCGCCGCGGCCTCGTGCGCGGGCTGATCTACCCGGTGCCGGATCCGCGATACCCGTTCCTCGGCATCCATCTGACCAGAAGGGTGGACGGGAACGTGCTGGTCGGCCCGAACGCGGTCCTCGCGACCGCCCGCGAGGGCTACACCGGGCTGACCGTGCGGGGCTCCGAACTGCGTCAGACGCTCGCCTGGCCGGGCTTCCGGACGATGGCGCGCCGGCACTGGCGGACCGGGGCCCGGGAGATCCTGCGCACGGCGAGCCGGCACGCGTTCATCGCCGAGGCCCGCCGGTACGTCCCACAGCTACAGGCCGCCGACGTGGTCCGGGGGCCCTCCGGTGTCCGGGCGCAGGCGGTCGCGCGCGACGGCGCCCTGGTGGACGACTTCGTGCTGTCGATACGCGGGAAGATCGTGCACGTGCGGAACGCGCCGTCACCGGCGGCCACCGCTTCCCTGGCCATCGCCGAGCACATAGTGGACAGGATCGTGGCCGAACCGGCCGCGTGAGCGCACCGGCGCCGCCCGCGCCGGGGCACCTCACTCACGATCAGCTGTCTCTCCCGCCGGGGCCGCCGGGCCCGCCACGGCCTTCCCTCGGCCTGACGGGCAGAAACCGGGCCAGCAGCGCGCCGGTGACGGTGAACAGCCCGCTCAGCAGTGTGATCCACAGACCCGGCCCCAGCTCGACCGAGAGGTCCAGCTCGATGCCGCCCAACTGGTCGACGCGCAGCAGCCGAATCATGTCGATCACAGCGACCAGAATGATCGTCAGGCCGATTGCGGCGGTGAGTATCCACCGCCAGCCATTTCGGTCACGGCCGGTGAGCATCCCGCCGAGAACGACCGCCAGGACACCGAGCAGCGCTGTCGTCCCGCCGTAGTACCGGCCGGCCTCGGTCCCCCGCAGCGGGAGCTCCATGATGTCGAAGGCGGTGATGGTCGCCCAGGTCATGACCGAACCGACGATGGCCGTGGCACCGGCGACGAGCACGAGCAGGCCCCCGAGCAGCCCCACCAGCCGCTCCCCGGCATGTGCGGGGTCACCTGCCGTGGTGCCCGTACCGCCCGTGTAGCCCGCCGGCCCCCCACCCGTCTCCCCCGGACGGGCGCCGACCGGAGCGCCCCACAGGAAGCCCGGCTCGGCGCCGCCGTCCGGTGGCCCGGCTTTACCCGGGCCGTTCGCGGCGTTACCCGCGGCGGGGTGCGCCCACGACAGGGACCCGGCCACTGGTGTCCCGGCCACCGGCGTCCGGTCCGCGGTAACCGGGCGGCCGGGCCCATCGTGGATCAGCCGTCAGCGCGTGCGCCGCACGTCGTTCGGCACGCCACCGGCGCAGCCGCTCCAACTCGCCGTCCGTGCCGTCCATATCGTCTACTATGCCCGCTTTATCCGTTTTGACCGTGTTACCTGCGTTGTCCGCGTTGCCCCGGCCGTCTCCACCGATCGGCTGGGGCCGCGGGCCAGCGCCGTCGGCTGGGCCGCTCACCCGGCCCTTGGACGGATCCGTGCCGGCCTCCGCATGGGCCCGGTCCTCCCCGTCCTGCCCGCCCGGTCTCCAGAGCTGCTCCTCCGACCGCCAGATCTGCTCCTCCGGCTCCTGGACCGCCCCCATCGGCTCCCGGAGCCGGGATCCAGCCGGTGGCCCAGCCCCCGCGAGGGCCCCAGGCACGGAAAGAGGATCGGCGCGCTGCCCTCGGCTCCGTACCAGCCCGGAGATCCGGGCCTCCGGCAACGCGAGAAAAGCATCATCGCGCTGCCTTCGGCCAGACACCGACCCGAAGATCCGGGCCTCCGGCAACGCGAGAAAAGCATCATCGCGCTGCCTTCGGCCAGGGGAGCCCGCGTCCGCCACAGGCTCGACCGCCGAGCGCGCCCGCGGGCTCGGTTCCTGCTCGGACACGTCTTCCTCCCGTTTCTGTCCGACCGACGGTCACCCGGCTCCAACTGGCCGGGGACCTGACCCTGCAGGCCGACCGGATCCGGCACCCGGGATTCGGCGCGCGTGGCGCCGGCCGGCACCTGCCCGGCTCGTGACGTCTTGTCCTCCGTCGCTCCTGGTCGTATCACGCGGTCGGACGGCGCGCGCGGTCACTTCCGCCCTCCTGGGACACAATCACGCCCGGTGGAAGCCAGTTCCACCGGGCACGGTTTCCGCGGGGGTTCCCACGGGCACAGCCGATCACGCTGACGCTTCGGTTCGGCCGGTCGGTCGGCCAGGCCGAACCCGGCGCGGTCATCCGCCATGACGGCCACGCCGCAGCAGCCAACCGCCGACAAGCGCGAGCAACCCGGCCACCAGGGTCAGGACCAGTCCCGACGCGGGAGCGACGCTGATCTGGTCGGCGGCGAGGGTCCGGAAGGACGACAGCGAGGCCGGCCCGGCGACCAGATCCATGACGGCGAACACGGCGACTCCCGCTCCCAGCAGCGTCGCCACCGCGGCCTCCGTGCCGCCCGGGCGGCGGCCGGACACATGCGCCGCACCGATCACCAGCAGAACAACCGCCACCATCAGGGTGATTCTTCCATCACCAACCGTCAGACCAGTGAACGTACGAGTCTCCTCGCCATCACTGATCGTGCTCCAGGGCAGGGTGGCGGCAATCCCGCCGAGGCCGCCGGCGACGGTCAGGAGCACACCGGCGAACCGGCCACCGACGCCGGGTTCCGCACCGACGCCGGGTTCCGGCTCCACGGGCGAACGCGGACGCGAGCCGCGCGGACCCGCGCCGTTCCCGGATCGCGCGGCTTTCACGGGCCGCGCGGCCTGCGAAGGCTGGGAAGGCTGCGCCTCTTCGGACGGCTGATCGTCCAGCGTGCCCCCACGCGGTACACCGCTGCCAGGCGGGCGGCCGGCGGGCGGCCCTTCCTCAGGCAGGTCGCCGCCGGGGCGGCCGGCGGCAGGTTCGGCGGACCCGGGCGACGGAGACCGCCCCGAGGAAGTGTCACGCGGTGTGACGCGCAGCGGGGAAAGCACGACCGTGGAGTCAGAATCGGAACGGGAGCCGGTGCCGCCGGTCTCCGGCCGAGATTCGCGCCGCCCTGGTGGTGCCTGGCGGCTGAAATACCCGGTCGTGCCCGCGGTGGCGGCGGTCGGGTAGCTCGACCGCGGTTCGTCGCCGGGCCGTGCCGTCGTCCCGGTCGACCCGGTGGCTTCGCTCCCCGCCGCGGCCGCCTGGCCGGTCAGTGACCGCCGACGAATCCGCGACGTCTGCTCCCATGGCGCCGGGTCGTCCCCCGGCAACGGCACCGGAACGTCCGGCGTGGGAGACGCCGGAGCCAGACCACCGTGGTTTCCATGCTGGCTGCGCTGACTGTCGGTGTTGTCACGCCCGGGTGGCTGCTCCGGCGTGTCCGGCTGCGCGGGCCGCGGCTGCCACGGACGGTCATCCGTCACCGCCGGCCGGGCGGCACCCCGGTCTTCGGGCAGGGGCCCGCGTGGCTGCGCCTGCGCCTGCCCCGGACCCGCCTGCCCCGGACCCGCCTGCGCCCGCGACGGTGCCGGGGTGGGAAGCGCCGCACCCGCAACCGGCGGTTGCGACGGCCCGGCGGGTGGCTGCGAGGATGCGGCCGTCGGCTGCGGGGCCCTGGCTGGAGGCTGCGGCGACCCGGCAGACGGCTGCGACAACCCGGCTGGGGCATGCGACGACGCGGCCGACTGCCGTGAGGACCTGGCTGGAGGCTTCGACGACCCCGCCGAAGACTGTGACGACCCGGCAGACGGCTGCGGGGACGCTGGCGGCGGCTGCGGGGGCCTGGCCGATGACTGCGACAACCCGGCCGACGGCGGGGCAGAAGCGGCCGACGACTGCGCCGGCCCGACTGGCGGTTGCGAGGACCTGCCAGAAGGCTGCGGCGACACGGCCGACGGCTGTGCGGACGCGGCTGGCGACTGTGGGGCCACGGCTGGCGACTGCGGCCGTGCGGCCAGTGGCTGTGACCGGGCGGGCGTGGAGCGGGCAGCCGGCCGTGCCTCGGGCGAACTCTCCGACGACTGCGGGACTGGCCGTTCGGGGCCTGGCCGCTCAGATCCCGAACGCTGCGGAGCCGGCCGGCCGCCGGCCGGTGGGGGAACCGGCGGTGTCACGGGTGGCGCAGCGTCACCCGGCCTGCTCCCGCCGGGCGGATCTCCGGTCGGCCGGGCACGGTCCGCGGCAGTCGGCCGGGAACGCGGCGGCTGAGCGTTCGACGGCTGAGCGTTCGACGGCTGCGTGGGCCGGGGTTGGACGGGCCTCGGCTGCGCCCGGCGAAGCTCCACCCGGCGGGGCTCCGCGGACGGTGATAGGCGGCGTTCCACCCGCGAAGGCTCGGCCCGCGAGGGCGGGACGCGCGGCGGCTCGACCGGACGAGGATCACCTGATCGAGAACCCGACGGCGCTCCGGCCGCTGGAGCTGGCGAGGCACGCGGCGGCTCGACCGGACGAGGGTCGCCCTGCGCTGGCTGTGCCCGCCCCGACTCCGATTCACGCGACGGTGACGGTTGCGCCACCGGAGGTTTCGGCGTGTCCGTTCCGCGAGGACCGGCGACGGGCTGCCCGCCAGCGGCGGTCCCACCGATGACGCGGCTGTCAGTGGGCCGTGTGGCCGGTCGTGCGGCCGGCCCCTGCCAGGACTGCGCCCCGGGACGTCGACCGCCCGGATCGGCTCCCCGGCCTGCCGTCCCTGTGGGACCGGCCGCCGTCCCGGACGACGATGACGCCGCTGGATGCTCGCCCGGTGCCACGCCCGAGCCGCGATCCACCGCCGACCGGGCGACCGGCGGCCGCCCCCCGGACGGTCGTGCAGCGCCAGCAGCGCCAGCAGCGCCAGCAGCGCCAGCAGCGCCAGCAGCGCCAGCAGCGCCAGCAGCGCCAGCAGCGCCAGCAGCGCCAGCAGCGCCAGCAGCGCCAGCAGCGCCAGCAGCGCCAGCAGCGCCAGCAGCGCCAGCAGCGAAGCGTGGCGGTTGCACCGGGTGATGTCCGGATGCCTGTCGCGCGTCCGGCCCGGCCGTGCTGCTCCCGGCGGAAGTGCTGCTCCCGGCGGAAGAGGCCGCGGCGGCACCCGCCGCGGAAGGAGCGGACGTCTGCGGCCGCTCGGGCGGATCCGATGGACGTCCGACGTCCTTCTTCCCGCTGTCGGCGTTCCCGCTGTCGGCGTTCGCGCCCTCCCCGCTGGACGGCCTCGACGGGCCCGACGGGCCCGACGGGCCCGTGACCGGACCGGATCTGGCGCTACCAGTGCTCTGGTCGGTTCGGCCAGACCGCTGCGGCGGTTGATCGGTCATTGCGCACGCTCCCGGGTCACGTGGGCCAAGTCAGGCCCAGCGTAATCCGGAGCATGCGTCGTTCCAGTAGTCGTTCTGCAACGTATCGTAAACGGCATTACCGTACGTTCGCCTGACTGGTCACATACGCACGCGGGGCCTGCGGATACCCGTGCGTGGACCCGGCCCTCAACTCCACCGAAATCCTCATCGAGGACGACCCTACGACCCACCGCCGTCGCATACCGTTCCAGCCGGTCCGCGACAGTCGTGACACGACCGATCCGGAAAACCACGGTCGATCACAGTTATCTCAAAACGGCCATGGCATCCGGTCTACGCGCCCATTACGGCAGACGACACGAAAACCAGCGCTGCAAATACCGCAAAGCACGCCGACATCCGGCCCTCACGAACTCGACACCCACCCGTAACTCCCACCGCCACGGTGGCCGATTTGGCATGCCGACGGACCTCGCATCGCACGGAAGCAACGCTCGGGCGCCACGGACGGAACAGGATCCCAACCACCCTCGTCAACCACCACCAGATGATCGACAGGCCCACCACGGCAGTCAGCCCGCTACACCCCCGAGCCCCGCCAACGCCGATCACCGCGAGGCAGCCCGCCTGGCAGACCGCTCCGAAGGATGTGAATCCACCGCTGCCGGAACAGCACCGGATCCACATCCTTCCCCACGCCCAATGATCGGCAAGCCCACCACAGCGACCAATCAACCACGTCAGGGGCCCCCAAATTGTGACAAAGTCACAATTTGGGGTCAGACCTCTTCCCCGATGCGGTGTACCCGGATGGTGTTGGTCATCCCGGCCACGCCGGGCGGGGTACCGGCCACGACGACCACCAGTTCGCCTGGCTTACAGCGCTCCAGTTGCAGCAACGCGCTGTCGACCTGTCGCACCATCTCGTCGGTGCTGTGCGCGAACGGGACCAGGAAGGTCTCGACGCCCCACAGCAGTGCGAGCTGGCTGCGGACGGCGGGCACCGGGGTGAAGGCCAGCAGCGGGATGGGGCTGCGGTATCGGGCGAGCCGGCGGGCGGTGTCCCCGCTCTGGCTGAACGCCACCAGGTAGCGGGCGCCCATGGCGCTGCCGACGTTGGCGGCGGCCTCCGCCAGCGCGCCACCGACGGTACGCGGACGGGTACGCAACGGTGGGAGTCGGCCCAGGTCCGTTTCGGCCGTCTCGATGATCCGGGCCATCGTGGCCACGGCTTCGACGGGGTATTCACCGACGCTGGTCTCGGCCGACAGCATGATCGCGTCGGCGCCGTCGAGAACCGCGTTGGCGCAGTCGCTGGCCTCGGCCCGGGTGGGCCGGGGCGCGTGCACCATCGACTCCAGCACCTGGGTGGCCACGATCACCGGCTTCGCGCGCTCGCGTGCCCAGGACACGCCGCGCTTCTGTACCAGTGGCACCACCTGCAACGGCAGTTCCACCCCCAGGTCACCCCGGGCGATCATAAGACCGTCGAACGCCTCGACGATCTCTTCGAGCTGGTCGACGGCCTGCGGCTTCTCGATCTTGGCCAGGACGGGCAGGCGCACCCCGACCTCGTCCATCACCGCCCGGACCTTCTCGACGTCGGCGGCCGAGCGGACGAAGGACAGAGCGATCATGTCGGCGGGCAGTCCGAGCCCGAAACGCAGGTCCTCGGCGTCCTTGTCGGTCAGGGCGGGCACGCCAAGGGCCGCGCCCGGGATGTTCATCCCCTTGTGGTTGCTGACCGGGCCACCGACGATGACCGTGGTGTGGACGTCGGAGCCGGTGACATCGACGACCTCGAGCACCAGCCGGCCGTCGTCGACGAGGATCCGGTCGCCCGCGGTGACGTCGGAGGTCAGCCCGGAGAAGGTCGTCCCGACCCGGTGCTGGTCACCGAGTATGTCGTCGGTCGTGATCGTGAACCGATCGCCGGGGGCCAGGGTGACCGGGCCGGAGGCGAACTTGCCGAGCCTGATCTTGGGGCCCTGCAGGTCGATGAGGATGCCGACACTACGCCCGACCGCGTCGGAGGCGGCCCGGATCTGCAGGTAGGTCTGCGCATGCTGTTCATGGGACCCATGGGAGAGGTTGAGACGGGCGATGTCCATGCCGGCCTCGACCAGCTCCCGAATCCTCTCGGGCGAGCTGGTGGCCGGACCAAGTGTGCATACAATTTTCGCGCGGCGAGACACGAGACAAGCCTAGGAAATGACTCCGGTGGTCTGGACACCGCCCCCACTATCCGCTGGCCGACACCCGGAAAGTTTTCCAACCGCGGGAAAAAGGCCCTATTCCGTTTACCTAGTGTCC
>NZ_CAAAFS010000140.1:0-13103 GCF_900634755.1 Protofrankia symbiont of Coriaria myrtifolia | reverse complement strand
GCGTACAGGTGGGCGTACCGTCACACCGGCCCGCGCCGCCGCGGGGAGGCGGGTGACGACAGCCGGGCAGGCCCACCCACAGCCGTCACGGACAGTGTGGCCAGCCGGGCCGGGCCGGGGGTTCCCAGCTCACGGTGGGCGGGCGGCGACGGGGAGCCCGGCGGCCCACCGCCATCCCACCGGCGGCATCCGCCGTCGCGTCGCCGGACGGAGCGGCCGAGACGAGCACAGAAAGTAGCATCAAGATCGTCGCAGGGGTACTGGCCCACAGCCGGGCGAACACGGCCCGAACGAACCGCCCCGCGGCCGTCACGCGGCTGCCGCCCGGGCGTGCGTGCCAGGCGTCCCTGGACGGCGGGCCGGAAGACCTGCGGGGATGGTCCATCCGGCTTTACCCACCGGCCGTACCGCCGGCGTTCCCCGGCTCCGCCCACCAGCCGGCTTCGTCCACCAGCCGGCTTCGCCCCACCAGAAAGATCATCCGACCGTGGCGGCCGATGCGCCCTCCCGGCTCTCAGCATCCCGGCTCTCGCTGCCCTGGGCCTCCCCGGAGCCGGCCTCGCCAGAACTGGCCTCCCCGGAGCCGGCTCCGCCGTGGTGGGCCGCGTTCTGGGCGGCGAACTGGGTGCGGTACAGCTCGGCGTACAGGCCGCCGCGGGCCAGCAGCTCGGTGTGCCGGCCGCTGTCGACCAGCCGGCCGTTCTCGACGACGAGAATCCGGTCGGCGTCCCGGACAGTGGACAGCCGGTGGGCAATCACCAGCGACGTCCGGCCTGCCAGCGCGGTGGCCAGGGCCTGTTGGACGGCGGCCTCGGACTCGCTGTCGAGATGGGCGGTGGCCTCGTCCAGGACGACGATCGAAGGTTCCTTGAGCAGCAGCCGGGCGATGGCGAGACGCTGCTTCTCCCCGCCGGAGAGCCGGTAGCCGCGGTCGCCGACGACCGTGTCGAGGCCGTCAGGCAGCGCCCGCACGACGTGGCCGATCTGGGCCGCGTCCATGGCCGTCCACATCTGTTCGGGCGTGGCTGCCGGCCGGGCGTAGGTGAGGTTCGCCCGGATGGTGTCGTGGAAGAGGTGCGCGTCCTGGGTGACCACACCCACGGCGTCCCGCAGCGACCGCAGGGTGATCTCCCGCACGTCGTGGCCGCCGACCCGGACGGTGCCGCTGACCGCGTCGTACATCCGGGGCACCAGTTGACTGATCGTCGTCTTGCCGGCTCCGGACGGCCCGACCAGCGCGACCATCTCCCCGGGCGCCACCCGGAACGACACCTGGTGCAGGACGGTCTCGGACGGCCGGTGGTCGAGCACCGCCACCGACTCCAGGGAGGCCAGCGACACCTCGCCCGCGGCCGGGTAGCGGAATCCGACGTCGTCGAACTCGATCGTGGCCGCGCCGGGCGGCAGGTCCACCGCGCCCGGCCGGTCGGAGATCGCCGGGGTGAGGTCGAGCACCTCGAAGACCCGCTCGAAGGAGACCAGCGCGGTCATCACGTCGACGTTGACGTTCGACAGCTGGGTCAGCGGGCCGTAGAGCCGCGCCAGGTACGAGGTCAACGCGACGACGGTGCCGACCTGAAGCGTGCCCTCGGCGGCGAACCGCCCGCCCACGCCGTAGACGATCGCGGTCGCCAGGGATGCGACCAGGGTCAGCGAGACGAAGAAGATCCGGCCGTACATGGCCTGGGTGATGCCGATGTCGCGGACCCGGGCGGCCTTGGCTGTGAAGCCGTCGTTCTCCCGGGCCGGGTGGCCGTAGAGCTTGGCGAGCATCGCCCCGGAGACGTTGAACCGTTCGGTCATCACCGTGTTCATCGCGGCGTTGAGCCCGTAGCTCTCCCGGGTGAGCTCGGCCAGCTTCGGCCCGAGCAGCCGCGCCGGGACGACGAAGACCGGCAGCAGCAACAGCGAGACAACCGTGGTCTGCCACGACAACGCGATCATCGCGGCGAGGACGAAACCGACGGAGACGATGTTGGACAGGACCGAGGACAGCGTGCCGGTGAAGGCCGACTGGGCACCCAGGACGTCGTTGTTCAGCCGGGAGATCAGCGCGCCGGTCTGGGTCCGGGTGAAGAACGCCAGCGGCTGGCGCTGGACGTGGTCGAACAGTTTGGCCCGCATGTCGAAGATCAGGCCTTCGCCGATGCGGGCGGAGAACCACCGTTGCGCGAGGGCCAGCAGCGCGTCGACGACGGCGATGAGCCCGACCAGCACGGCAAGCGCCTCCACGACGCCCACCCGGCCGGGGATGATGCCCTCGTCGATGATCGCCTTGTAGATCAGCGGAGTCGTCGCGCCGAGCGCGGCGCTGATGACGATCAGGACGAGGAAGCCGACGAGCATCCTCCGGTAGGGCCGCGCGAACCCGGCGATCCGACGCAGGGTGCCCGGCCGCAGTTTCTGGCGGACGACCGAGCGGTCACGCTGGAAGGCCCGCGCGCTGACGCGCGGCCCGTCTTCGGCGAATCTCATCGGCGGACCCCCGAATCCTGCTCATGCTTACGTTGCAACACTGTAAGCGAAAGTAGACGGGAATCGTTCCCGTCATGACCTCGGCCGGACGCGTCATCCGGCTGCCCCTGCCGGCGCCGACGAGCAGCGCGCCTGGGCGTCGCGCTCCGCGCGTAACTGATCTGCCACAGAAAGCTCGCGGCTGCGCAGCAGCAACGCCTTGACTTCGACGGCCGTCTCGCGAGGAGCCGCGAGCAGGGCGGCGGCCAGCTCCTCCACCACCCGGTCGAGCTCGGCGGGGGCGACCAGCCGGTCCACCAGCCCCACCGCCTGGGCCTGTGCGCCGGAAAGCACGCGCCCGGTCACACACAGGTCCAGCGCACGGCTGTAGCCGACCAGGTCGACCAGCGCCCGGGAAACCCCGAGCGCCGGAATGCGGCCATGGCGGACGTCGCCGAAGGACAGGTACGCGTCGTCACGGACAACCCGCAGGTCGCAGGCGAGCGCGAGGTGCAGGGCGTCGACGGCGTACCCGCTGACGACCGCGACGCTGAACAGGTCGGGACGCGACAGCCAGCCGAGCGCGGACTGCCAGCCGGCAGCCGTCCCCATGTCATGGAGTGCCTCGTGGGACGCCTCATGGGGCGCCTGGAATGCCACGTCGCCCGCGGCCGGCCATCGCGCGGCCGTCCCACCGTCGGACTGCCGGCCCGCGAGCCCGCCGTCGGCCGGCCGCTCCGCGAGCGGTCGGCCGTCAATCGGTTGATCACCCGTCAACCGCTCCCCGGCCGCTACGCGGCGACCACCGGTGGGCGGCGACGAGACACCGGTGATCCGAAGGATCACCAGTCGAACGCTGCCGGGCAGGGAGCGTCCGATACCGGCCAGCACGGCGGGCAGCGCGGCGGACGGGCCGGATACGTGCGCACCTGGTTCATCCGCACCTGGTTCATGCACGGTTGGTGCGTACGTGACTGGTACGTGTGCGGTTGGTACATGCACGGTGGCGTGATCCTGACGATCGACGGCGATGGTCGCCCTCGGACCGTCGATCGCCAGCGCCAGACCGACCGCCGCCTGGTCGGCGACGGCCGGCACCGACATGATCAGGCGCTCTTCTTCTTGCTGCCCCGGGTGGCACCGCCGCGACCCCGCAGGGTCGTGCCGGACTCCGAGAGGATGCGGTGAACGAACCCGTACGAACGGCCCGACGACTCGGCGAGAAGACGGATGCTCTGCCCTGCCTCGTACTTCTTCCGAAGCTCTGATGCAAGCTTGTCGCGCTCCGCGCCGGTGATCCGGGTTCCTTTCCTAAGCTCGGCCAATGTGGCCCCCTCCGTGATAGATGATCTGCGAACCGATCTTCACTCAGTTGCGGTGAACGCGCCACTCGAAGCGCATGTGATCCATCACACGATCTCCTTCACAAGCTCGATGCCCCCAGGCGGATCTGTCAAGACTTTCCCTTCCGGGCACCACGGGAACAACAACAGCCACGCACCTGCTCCGACCCATTTCCCTCGTCGGCCAGCGAGAAACTGCGTTCATACCAACATAATGACAACGTTCGCACTCTCTGGCCACTACCGTCCCTGACGGGAACTTCGGCGCGTAACGCCGAACGGCACACCGAACCAGCAGCGGAGCAGCAACGAACCAGCAGCGGCGAAGCGACACCGACACCGACGGACGCCCGCCGAACACCATCCACCGGACACCGCCGAATGAGCGCCGACGGGCCTCTCACGCACCGGTCGAACAGCAAGCCGCCAGCCTGGTTACGGTGCATACGTGGTCATCACGCCGGCGGACCGGGCCTGCCAGTCGGCGTGCCCGTCGCCGGAAATGCGCCCGGCCGCCACCGGCACCAGGCGACGCGCCGCTTCCGCGCCGCCCATCCGTCCCGCGGCGATCGGGATCCGCCCGGCGAACCGGCAACGATATGATCATGTCCTTCCCGCGCCGCACCCGGCCCGCGTCCCCGGGTCACGCTGAAGGTGGCCGACGTTCCGATCACCACCGCGCCGTCGGGCAGCGGGATGGGTGAAAGCGGACGGCCGGGTATCCGGGAACGCATGCGGGACCGGCCGTCCCCCGGCACCGATTCCGCCCAGCCCGCGGAAATCGCGCTGTGGATCGCCGCGATCGCCGGCTGTCTGGGCCTGGCCGCGCTGGCGCGTGCCGCCGCCGGCCAGGGATGGGACCCGCTGCCGGCCGCATTCGGCGGACTGCCGTTCACCGCGGACCGACGCCCCGACGTCTCCCCGGCATCCCTGCTCGCCCCGGCGGTGGCGGCCGTGATCGTCCTCGCGGCCTGGCGCGGCGTCCACACCCGGCTGCGCTGGATCCCGCTTCTCGTCGCCGGCTACGTGGCCGCGTTGGGCTGGGCCGTGGCGCTGGCGGCGGGCAACGCCCACCTGGAGGCGCTGACGGCGGGCAACGCCCGCTCGGGCCCGGCCGACGTGCTCGCGGTCGGCGCGTCCACGGCCAGCGACGGGCACCTGCCGGACCTGGGCGCGGCCGACGCCGACCTGGCGGCCCTGCTGCGGACGTTCACCGAGCACACCGGCGCCGACAGCTACGGCGCGCGGGCCCGCCCCCCCGGGCCGACGCTGCTGGTGTGGGCGCTCGCCCAGCTGGGGATCACCGCGCCGGCAGCCCTCGGTGCCGTCCTGACGGCGCTGGGCGCGGTCACGGTCCCCCTGGTTGCGATCGCGGTCCGGTCGCTGTGCCACGAGGCCGCGGCCCGCCGTCTCCTCCCGGTCCTGGTGCTGGCGCCCTGGGCGCTGTGGACGGCCGCGTCGGTGGACGCGGTGACCGCGGCCGTCGGTGCCGCGTTCGTCACGCTCGGGGTCGTCGGCTCCGAACCGGGACGGCGGCTGTGGTGGGCAGTGGCGTGCGGCCTGTTCTTCGGCGTGGCCACGCTGTTCGACTACGCGATGCCCTGGCTTGGCGCGACGGTCGTCGCCACGTACTTCGTCCGCCGTCGGCCGCTGCTCAACGTGATCACCGGCGGCTGTTTCCTGGTGCCGTTGTCGTTGCTGTCGCTGTGGGGGTTCTCCTGGCCGGACGGGCTGGCCGCAGCCCGCGAGGGGGCCGCCCACACGGCCGCGCGGGCCGGCCTGGCCGGCGCGGCGACGCTTCCGGAGTCGCTCACCCAGCTGCCGGTGGGGCTCGCGGTCGTGCTGGTCGCATGCGGGCCGTTGATCATCCGGGCGGTCCGGCGGATCCGACTCACGCCCGGCTGGCCGTTCCTGGTCGGCGCGGTCCCCGCGGTCCTCTTCGGCGTGCTGACGGGGCTTGCCGCCACGGCGCTGGAGTGGTCCTGGCTGCCGTTCTACTGCTGGCTGGTGGTGCCCGCGCTGGCCCCGGACCCACGCCCGTCCGACCCGGGCGACACCGCCCGTGCCGGCACCCTCCCGCTGGCCCTGACCATCGCCGGCGCCCTCACCGCGCTCATCGCCCAAACCCTCCTCAACACCGCCCCGCCCCTCCCATGAGCTGTCAGATCACGAGAACGAGGGAACAGGTGGTTGCCACAGCAGCCACCTACGTACTCGTCCTCATGATCGTGGCGGGAGGTGCGGGGCTGGTCAGTGGCCTGGTGGGGTGCTGATCCGCGCCGCGGTGGGTTCGTTCACGGCGGGCGGGTCCACCGGTGGGTGGAGGAGGTCCGGTTCCAGGTAGATCCGGTGTGCGATGGGGACCGCGGCGCGCAGCCGGGTCTCGGCGTCGTTGATCACAGCCGCGACGGCGGGTACGGTCAGCTCCACGTCCAGCACGATCTTCGCCGCGACGAGCAGCTCGTCCGGCCCCAGGTGCAGGGTGCGGATGTGGATGACGTCGGTGATGTGCGGGGAGCGCCCGAGGACGTCCCGGATGACCGCGACCGTCGCCGGGGTCGCCGCCTCCCCCACCAGCATCGCCTGGGTCTCCGCCGCGACGATGACGGCCACCACGAGCAGCAGGATCCCGATGGCGAGGGTGCCCGCGCCGTCCCAGATCGGGTCGTCGGTCAGCAGGGTCAGGCCCACGCCGCCCAGGGCGAGCAGGAGGCCGACCAGCGCGGCGAGGTCCTCCAGGAGCACCACCGGCAGCTCAGGGGCACGGGCGGTGCGGATGAAGCCCCACCACGACGCGTCCCCCTTGACCTGCCGGGTCTCGTGGATCGCGGTCCGGAAGGAGAACGCCTCCAGGCCGATCGCCAGCAGCAGGACGACCACCGCCACCACGCCGTTGTCCAGATGGTGCGGGTGGCGCAGCTTCTCCACGCCCTCGTAGACCGAGAACAGCCCGCCCACGCTGAACAGCACGATCCCGACGAGGAAGCCGGCGATGTAGCGGGAGCGGCCGTAGCCGAAGGGGTGCTCCTCGTCGGCCGGCCGGGTGGCGCGCCGCCGGCCGAGCAGGAGCAGGCCCTGGTTGCCCGAGTCCGCGAGCGAGTGGATGGACTCGGCCAGCATCGACGACGACCGGGTGATGAGGAACGCGACGAACTTCGCCAGCGCGATCCCCAGATTGGCCACCAGCGCGGCTACGACCGCCCTGGTACCACCTTCCGCGCTCACGCGACCACCTGACCCATCACTCCCGACGGTTCCCTGACGATCTCTGAACGTTCCCTGGACGCCCTTCGGACGTCCCCTCGGACGTCCCCTGAAGATGCGGCGTCCTCTGAAAATGCTCAGGACGCTTTCCGGACAATGGCGACGTCCGACGCGTCCCCGGCCAGTGTGCCAAGCCGACCCGGTCACCGGCCCGCCGGCCATGGTGGCCACGGCCCGCGGGCCATGATGATCACCGCTTCCGATCTGGTCCGCGGGCGGGCCGGACCGGTTCTCAGGCCAACGTGATCAGCTCGGCGAGGTCCGCCGACCAGGAGTCCTCGACGCCGTCCGGCAGCATCAGGACCTTCTCGGGCGCGAGCGCCTCGACCGCGCCGGGATCGTGGGTCACCAGCACCACCGCGCCCCGGAAGGTGGCCAGCGCCGCCAGCACCTCGTCGCGGGACGCCGGGTCGAGGTTGTTGGTCGGCTCGTCCAGCAGCAGCACGTTGGCGGCGCTGCACACCAGCCCGGCCAGCGCCAGCCGGGTCTTCTCCCCACCGGAGAGGGTGCCGGCCAGCTGGTCGACGCTGTCCCCGCTGAACAGGAAGGCGCCGAGGATGCGGCGCAGCTCCACGTCCGAGGTGCCGGGCGCGGCCGCGCGCATGTTGTCCAGCACCGAGCGGTCGGTGTCGAGGGTCTCGTGCTCCTGGGCGTAGTAGCCCAGCCGCAGCCCGTGGCCGGGGTGGACCGCGCCGGTGTCCGGGGACTCCGCGCCGGCGAGTATCCGCAACAGTGTGGTCTTGCCGGCGCCGTTGAGGCCGAGGACGACGACGCGCGCGCCGCGGTCGATGGCGAGGTCGACCCCGGCGAAGACCTCCAGCGACCCGTAGGACTTCGACAGTCCGGTGGCGGTCAGCGGCGTGCGCCCGCACGGCGCCGGGTCGGGGAAGCGCAGCTTGGCGACCCGGTCGGCGACGCGCACCTCGGCCAGGCCGGCGGCCAGCCGCTCGGCCCGGCGGTCCATCTGGTGGGCCGCGCGGGCCTTGGTCGCCTTGGCCCGCATCTTGTCCGCCTGGGCCTTGAGGGCGTCGATCTTCTTCTCGGCGTTGGCCCGCTCGCGGCGGCGGCGGCGCTCGTCGAGCTCCCGCTGGGACAGGTACGTCTTCCAGTTGACGTTGTAGACGTCCAGGGCGGCGCGGGTGGCGTCGAGGTAGAAGACCTTGTTCACGCAGCGGTCGAGCAGGTCGACGTCGTGGCTGACCACGACCAGCCCGCTGTCGTGGGAGCGCAGGAACTCGCGCAGCCAGACGATCGAGTCGGCGTCGAGGTGGTTGGTGGGCTCGTCGAGCAGCAGGGTCGCCTGGTTGTCGCCGGCCCCGGCGAACAGGATGCGGGCCAGCTCCACCCGGCGGCGCTGGCCGCCGGAGAGCGTCTCGAGCCGCTGGGCGAGCACTCTGTCCTGCAGCCCGAGCGCCGAGCAGATCCGGGCCGCCTCGGCCTCGGCCGCGTACCCGCCGAGCGTGCCGAAACGCTCCTCCAGCCGGCCGTAGCGGCGGATGGCCGTGTCGCGGGCGGTCTCGTCGACCAGCTCGGCCATTTCGACGTGCAGCTTCTCCATCTCGCGCAGCAGCGCGTCGAGACCGCGGGCGGACAGGACGCGATCACGAACGGTGCCGGACGGGTCGCCGCTGCGGGGATCCTGCGGGAGGTAGCCGAGCTCACCGCGGACGTCGATCTTTCCGGCGAACGGCAGTGTCTCGCGGGCCAGCGTCTTCAGCAGCGTCGTCTTGCCCGCCCCGTTGCGTCCGACGAGCCCGATCCGGTCGCCGGGCTGGATACGGAACGACACCGCTTCGATGAGGGTGCGGGCGCCCGCGCGCAGCTCGAGATCGGACGCAGTGATCATTGGTGTACGTAGCCTTCCGGGAACGTCGACGAACGTGGGGCGATCGGCTACCGGCCTACCGGCAGTCGATACTGGCAACCGATTACTGATAATCGACAGCCGGTGACAGCGTGGCGGGCATTGCGCCGCCAGACCCATCGTCTCAGACTACGATCGTCCGATCTCAGACTACGGTTAGCCGCCTGGTACACATCTGTATCCGTCCTGCAACCGACAACCAGGCCACGGCCACCATCAATGATCATTATCGTGCCACCGAAGCCTGAACGCTGTCATGCGGCGGTAACACGGGCAACTTAGGCTCTCCGGATGTGGCGGACCTCTTCGAAGGGTATGCGGCCCAGGCCACACAGGCCTGGGACGAGGTGTTCGAGGCTCCGGACACCCCGCGGCCGCTGTACGCCTCGCTCTACGACGCTCTCCGGCCGCTGAGCAGCAGCGACCTCGCCGCCCGCAAGGCCGCGCTCGACCGGGCGTTCCGGGACGCCGGGATCACCTTCAACCTCTTCGGCGAGGAGCGGCCCTTCCCGTTGGACCTCGTCCCCCGCCTGCTGGACAACTCCGAATGGGACGTCATCGAACGCGGCGTCACCCAGCGTGTCCGGGCGCTGGAGGCGTTCCTCACCGACATCTACGGGCGGGCGGAGGTCCTGGCCGACGGGATCGTCCCCCGCCGGCTGGTGCTCTCCAGCGCGCACTTCCACCGCGCCGCGCACGGCATCGACCCGCCGAACGGGGTTCGCGCGCACGTTAGCGGCATCGACCTGATCCGCGACGAGCAGGGCGGCTTCCGCGTCCTCGAGGACAACGTGCGGGTGCCGTCGGGGGTCAGCTACGTGGTGGAGAACCGGCGGGCGATGACCAGGGTCTTCCCCGAACTGTTCGCCACCCACCGGGTGCGACCGGTCGCGGACTACGCCACCCATCTGCTGCACGCGCTGCGGGCCGCCGCCCCACCCGACGTCGCCGACCCGACCGTGGTCGTGCTGACACCGGGGGTGTACAACCCGGCGTACTTCGAGCACGCCCTGCTCGCCCGGCAGATGGGCGTCGAACTCGTCGAAGGACGAGATCTGACGGTACACAACAACAACGTCACCATGCGCACGACAGAGGGTGACCGGCCCGTCCACGTCGTCTACCGCCGGATCGACGACGACTGGCTGGACCCGCTGCACTTCCGTCCCGAGTCGGTGGTCGGCTGCGCCGGGCTGCTCAATGCCGCCCGGGCCGGCCGGGTCACCATCGCCAACGCGGTCGGCAACGGGGTCGCCGACGACAAGCTGATGTACACCTACGTCCCCGACCTCATCCGGTACTACCTCGGCGAGGAACCGGTCCTGGCCAACGTCGACACCTACCGGCTGGAAGACCCCGACCAGCGCGACCACGTGCTCGGCCACCTCGACGAGCTCGTGCTCAAGCCGGTGGACGGCTCCGGCGGCAAGGGCATCGTCATCGGTGAGCAGGCGTCCGCGGCGGAGCTCGACGCGTTACGACTGAAGATCGAAGCCGACCCGCGTGGCTGGATCGCCCAGCGGGTCGTACGGCTGTCGACCTCGCCCACGCTCGCCGGTGACCGGCTGGGGCCACGGCATGTGGACCTGCGCCCGTTCGCGGTCAACGACGGCCGCCGGGTGTGGGTGCTGCCGGGCGGGCTGACCAGGGTCGCGCTGCCGCGCGGCAGCCTCGTGGTCAACTCCAGCCAGGGCGGCGGCTCCAAGGACACCTGGGTGCTGGCCTCGCCGGAGTCCAGCCGGGAGAGCATCTCGCCGCGCAGCCGGCCGCCGGGCAACGTCCCGCAGGTCGCCGACGGCCCCGACGTCGGCCCGTTCCCCTCCTGCGACCAGCAGCAACAGCAACAGCAGCAACGGGAGGGACCGCAGCCGCGACCGTCCCAGGACGCCGGGCCGGGGCAGGGACAGCGCCAGGAGCCACGGCAGGGACAGTCGGAGCACGGACAGTCACGGTCGGAGACCATTGGTGAGCAGGCCCGCCGCCTGAACGGGCCGGCCGCGTGCTGAGCCGCATCGCCGAGTCGCTGTTCTGGATCGGCCGCTACTCCGAACGCGCCGAGCACACCGCCCGCATCCTCGACGTCCACGTCCAACGGGTGCTGGAGGACCCGTGGCTGGACGAGACCTCGGCCGGCCGGGAACTGCTGGCCGTCATGGGCATGCCCGCGCCCGGCACCGCCGCGGACTCCCGGCAGGTCACCGAACTGCTCGCGTTCGACCCGGGCAACCCGTCCAGCATCACCGGCGCGGTCGGCGCGGCCCGGGAGAACGCCCGCGGCGCCCGCGACGTCATCTCCAGCGAGGTCTGGGAGTGCCTGAACGCGACCTGGAACGACCTGCCGCACTCCGAACAGCTCGCGCGCCGGCTCGGCCCGCACGTGTTCTTCCGCTACATCAGGGAACGGACGGCGATGCTCGCCGGCCTGGTCGACGCCACTCTCGCCCGCGACGACGGCTGGCGCTTCCTCATCCTGGGACGCAGCCTGGAACGGGTCGACATGACCGCTCGGCTGCTGTCGTCGAGCATCAGCGAGGATCCCGCGTCCCAGAGCTGGGTGAGCCTGCTGCGCTCCTGCGGGGCGCACGAAGCGTACCTGCGGACCTACCGGCGGGCCGTGGACGCCGCCCGCGTCGCCGAGTTCCTGCTGCTGGACAGGCTGTTCCCGCGGTCGGTGTACTGGTCGCTGTCGATGGCCGAACAGATCCTCGCCGAGCTCGACGGCACCCGCCGCGAGGCCCGGTTCACCGTGGACGACATGGCCCGCCGCATCGTCGGCCGGGCCCGCACCGAACTTGAGTTCCGCAGCGTGGACGAGTTGGTCGACGACATGCCCGACCTGTTGGTGTCGCTGCAGCGCACCTGCTCCACGGTCAGCGAGGCGGTCACGCACCGCTACTTCGCCCGTAACGCCCCCCGCTCCTGGGCAACCGAGGTACCGGCATGACGGCGCCACGCGACAGCATGCCGTGTGGCGCCGGGCGCGCGGGCCGGCGCCCGGGCCGGGCCGTGACGCATGACGACGGATGCGCCGGCGTGACGGCGAGCGAAAGCCACGCCGGCGTGACGGCGAGCGAGGATGCGGGCAAGGCCGGCGGCCGAACGGGGGTGCGGCGGTGAGCTGGCAGATCCGGATCGAGCACTCCACCGGCTACCGGTACGCGACCCCGGTGCTCTCCTCGTACAACGAGGCCCGGCTCATCCCGCAGACCTCCGCCGGCCAGCTCACGCTGGAGGCCACCGTGCGCACCGAGCCGACAGCGGCCACCTACCGTTACTGGGACTACTGGGGCACGCAGGTCACCGCGTTCGACCTGCACACCCCGCACACCGAGCTCGTCGTCACCGGCCGTTCGGTGGTACGCACCGCCCCCGCCCGGCCGGGACCGGACGACGGGCCGAACTGGCAGGCCCTCACCGACGAGTCGACCACGGACCGTTTCGTCGAGTTCATCCGTCCGGGCCGCTTCACCGCGGACCATCCGGAGCTTGCCGAGACGGCCCGCGAACTCGCCGCGCGCCACACCCCGGCCGAGTTCGTCCCGGCCGTCGGCGAATGGGTTCGGCAACGCCTGACCTACCGGCCCGGCACGACCGGCGTGCACACGTCCGCGGTGGACGCCTGGCAGCAGGGCGAAGGCGTCTGCCAGGACTTCGCCCACCTGGCTCTGGTGCTGCTGCGGGCCGTTGGCCTACCGGCCCGGTACGTCTCCGGCTACCTGCACCCGTCCACGGATGCCACGATCGGCGAGACCGTCGTCGGCCAGAGCCACGCCTGGGTGGAGGGCTGGCTCGGCGACTGGTGGGGCTTCGACCCGACCAACGGTGTCCCCGCCGGGCAACAACACGTGGTCGTGGCCCGCGGCCGGGACTACAACGACGTCCCGCCCCTGCTCGGTGTCTACTCCGGCGGCGCCTCAACCTCCCTGGGCGTAACCGTAGCCGTCACCCGCCTGAGCTAGAGCGTGTCTGACGGATGTTCGATTGTTCGATCGCGCGAGCAGCCCCACACGACCACCTGCGGCATGGTCGCAGTAACCCGCAACTCCAGCACCACAGAACGCCCCCACCCACCCCCACCAAGAAAACCCGCAAACTCCCAACGTTGCGTCAGATCACGCGGTTGAGTGTGTAAGTGGCTGCTCTCTCCCCTCCAGACCACTTACACACTCGTTCCCGCG
>NZ_CAAAFS010000139.1:0-14409 GCF_900634755.1 Protofrankia symbiont of Coriaria myrtifolia | reverse complement strand
GGTCGGAGGACCAGGCTGACCAGGAGCCGGGGAAGAGGGCCGCGTCGATCCCAGCCACGGCGAGCGCGGCGATCTGGTGGGCCGCCGTCACCCCGGATCCGCAGTAGACGCCAACCGACCGCGTGTCACCGGCACCGAGCGCGGTGAAGCGGGCGCGCAGCAGATCCTCGGACAGGAAGTGCCCGCCGCCGTCCAGGTTCTCCCCGGTCGGCGCGCTGACCGCGCCGGGGATGTGCCCGGCGCGCGGGTCGACCGGCTCCACCTCGCCGCGGTAGCGCTCCGGCGCGCGGGCGTCGAGCAGGACACCCGCGCCGGCCAAGTGGGCGGCGCCGTCGGCGTCGAGCACCGGCAGATGCCCCGCGGCGAGCACGACGTCCCCGGACGCCGGGACGGTCTCGCCGGTCTCGAGCGGGAAGCCGGCCTCCCGCCAGGCGGTCAGGGCGCCGTCGAGGATGCGCACGTCGGCCACGCCCGCCCAGCGCAGCAGCCACCATGCCCGGGCCGCCGCCTGCCCGCCGTTGTCGTCGTAGGCCACCACCGGCCGCCCGGCGGTCAGCCCCCAGGCCCGGGCCGAGTGTTGCAGCGCGGCGATGTCGGGCAGCGGGTGCCGGCCGGCGGTCCCGCCCGGCATGGCGGCGAGCTCGGTGTCGAGGTCGACGTAGACCGCGCCCGGCAGATGCCCGTCCCGGTAGTGCTCGCGGCCGTGCGGATCACCGAGAGCCCAGCGGACGTCGAGCAGCAGCGGGGGCGTGGCCGACGACAGTTCGTCGTGCAACCTCTTGGCATCGACGAGCACCGCCGACCGGCCGGATCGGTCAGAGTAGCCGGCCGCACCGACCGCCTCGACGGGTTCGCCGCCCACCTCGGGGCTCTCACCAGCCACCACGTGCACTCACCTTCCGTCGCATCCTGTTCGCTGGTCGTCCGACGGACCTGCCAGCCGTCACAGTATCTTCGCCTGCCGTCGATCTTCGTCTGTCGTCGCGGCGGATTCGCCGGCCTTCCCGCCGGCCGCGACACCTACGGGCTCCTCCCGGCTCCGGCCGGGCCCGCTCAAGGTCCTGCCGGCGTCCCGCCCGCTCCCGGCGGGGGCTCGTCCGCCGCCCCGCCCGATGTCCCGGCCGGCCGGGCGGCCGCGGCCAGCGCGGCGGCGAAACGTTGCCCGGGAATGGCGCCGAGCAGCTCACGGGTGTGCTCCTGCTCGGGTGCGGCGAACACGGCCGCGGTCGAACCGCTCTCGACGACCCGGCCGCGGTGCAGCACCGCGACCTCATGCGAAATCTGGGCGACGACCGCCAGATCATGGGAAATGAAGAAGTAGCTGACCCCGAGCTCCTGCTGCAGCCCGGTGAGCAGCCCCAGGATCTGGTCCTGCACCGAGACGTCGAGCGCGGAGACGGGCTCGTCGAGGAAGACCAGCTCGGGCCCGAGCGCGAGCGCCCGGGCGATCGCCACCCGCTGGCGCTGCCCGCCCGAGAGCTCCCTCGGCCTGCGCTCGCGGAAATCCGCCGGCAGAGCGACCTGGTCGAGCAGCTCACGGACCCGGGCGGCCCGGCTGGCCCGGTTACCGATCCGGAAGGAGACCAGGGGTTCGGCGATGCTCTCCTCGACGCTGAACCGCGGGTCCAGCGAGGAGTACGGGTTCTGGTGCACGAGCTGGAACCGCCGGCGCAGCGGCCGCAGCTGCGACCAGCCGGCGGCGGTGATGTCCTTCCCGTCCAGCAGCACCCGTCCGCTGGTGGGCTTGTCCAGGCCCATGGCGATACGCAGCGCGGTGGTCTTACCCGATCCCGACTCGCCGACCAGGCCCAGGGTCTGCCCGGCCCGCACCGAGAGCGTGACGTCCTCCAGCGCCCGGAAGACCCGATCGCCGCCGGACGTCCTGGGCAGGCGGAAGTCCTTGGTGACGGCCTCCAGCCGCAGGATCTCCGATGCCGGGGCGACCTCGGTGAAGCGGGGGACGACGTGCCCGGAGTGCGACAGCGCCGGGGCGACCTCGATGAGGTGCCGGGTGTACGGGTCACGGGGGGCGAGCAGGATCGACTCCGGATCGCCGCGCTCGACCACCCGTCCGTGCTGCATGACGATCACGCGGTCGGCGCGGTCGGCGGCGACCCCGAGATCGTGGGTGATGATCAACAGGGAGGTGCCCGTCTCGGCGACGAGACGCCCGAGATGGTCGAGGATCGTGCGCTGCACGGTGACGTCCAGCGCGCTCGTCGGCTCGTCGGCGACGATGAGGCGGGGATGCCCGGCCAGCGCGATGGCGATGAGCACCCGCTGCCGCATGCCGCCAGAGAGCTCGTGCGGGTACTGCCGGGCGCGCAGCACCGGCTCGTCCAGCCCCGCCCGTTCCAGGGCCTCGATCACCTCAGCGGACACCAGTCGCCTGTCCACGCCGCGTCGGCGGACGGCCTCGGCCACCTGGCCGCCGACGCGCATCGTCGGGTTGAGGCCGACCATCGGATCCTGCGGGACGAGCCCGACGACGTTGCCGCGGATCGCCCGCAGGGTGCGTTCACGGGCTGTGGTGATGTCGGTGCCGGCCACCCGGATCGAACCCGCGACGATCTGCCCGTTGGCCGGCAGCAGCCCCAGGATGGCGTTGGCGGTGGTGGTCTTGCCCGAGCCGGACTCGCCGACCACGGCCACGGTCTCGCCGGGCGCGATCGCGAGGTCCAGGCCGTCGACCGCGAGGGCCGTCCGCCCCCGGCTGCGGTAGCCGACCGACAGCCCGGACAGTTCCACGATGTTCGCGCCAGCCTCCTCGCTCACGCCGTCCCCGGTTCGCCGCGTCGCTCCCTCGTTCACGACCGCACCTCCTCCAGGGTTCGGGCGACGTGGTTGAGGCTGAAGACGACCAGGCCGACGAACAGGCCCGGCAGCAGCGACAACCATGGGCTGGTGACCAGGTAGTTACGGCCGCTGGAGATCAGCGTCCCCCACTCGGCGGCGGGCGGCGGGGCCCCGAAGCCCAGGAAGCTCAGCGAGGAGATGCTCAGCACGGCCGTGCCGAAGTCGAGGATGGCGAGCACCATCACCGGGCCCCACGAGTTCGGCAGGACGTGCCGCCACATCACCCTGATCCATGAGGCGCCGCCGGTGCGTGCGGCTTCGACGTACGCCTGTCCCTTGACCCGGAACACCTCCGCCCGGGTCGTGCGCGCGAACCCCGGCATGATGCCCACCGAGACGGCGATCGCCATCGGCAGCATCCCGAAGCCCAGCGCGGTGACGATCGCCAGCGCCAGCAGGAGCAGCGGGAGGGCGAGCGCGACGTCGACCGTGCGCATGAGCAGGCTGTCGATCCATCCGCCCAGGAACCCGGCGACGACCCCGAGCGCCAGCCCGGCCACGATCGCGATCAGAACGGCTCCCCCGGTGCTCCTGATCGTGAGGGTCGAGCCGTGGAGGACCCGGGAGAACAGGTCCCGGCCCAGTTCGTCGGTGCCGAAGAGATGGTCCAGGCCCGGTCCGCGCAGCTTCTCCGCCGGTGCGGTCGCGGTCGGGTCGTACGAGGTGAACGCCCCGGGGAACAGGCCCGAGACCACGACGAACGCGATGAACGCGGCGGCGAGGACGAACCCCGGCCGGCGCAGGAACGGCCGCACCACCTCGAACACCGCGGACCGCCGGAGGCGTCCGCCCGCCGGATGCCGCTCACCGGTGTGGCCGCCGCCGGTATCCGCTCGGGTGGGCCCGGTGTCGGTGACGGGCGCGGTACCGCCCGCGGCCGACGCCGGGCCCACGGCGGGGGCCGGGGCCGGCGGGACACCCGGAGCGGCCTGCTCCGAGCCTTTGACCAGGATGTTCTCGGACATGATTCCTGCCTCAGTGACCCTAGGTGACCCGGGCCGTGTGGGCGACACGAGGGTCGAGGAACGCATAGAGCAGGTCGACGACCAGATTGACAGCGACGAAGATCGCCGCCGCGATGACGATGACGGCCTGGACGACGGGCACGTCCTGGCCGATGACGGCCTGCTGGGCCAACTGGCCGATCCCGTTGCGGGAGAAGACGGTCTCGACGACGACCGCGTTGGTCACCGTGTAGCCGACGAGCACGCCCAGCAGGGTGAGCGCGGGCAGGGCCGCGTTGCGGAACGCGTGCCGCAGCTGAATGGCCCAGCGGGACAGCCCCTTGGCCCTGGCGGTGACGATGTACGGCTCCTGCCAGGTGTCGCCGAGGCTGCGGATGAGCACCTGGGCGAGCATCGCCGACCCGGGAAGCGCCAGGGTGACCCCGGGCAGCACCACGCTGCGCCATCCCTCACTGCCCCTGGCCGGGAACCAGCCGAGGGAGAAGGCGAACACCTGGATGAGCAGCAGCCCGACGAAGAACGTCGGTAGTGAGATGCCCACCGCGGGCAGCCGGCTGAGCAGCACCCGGGCCGGCCGCCACTGGACGTAGGAGGCCAGGTAGGCCAGCCCGACGCCGAACACCAGGAAGAGCCCGACTGAGACCAGGGTCAGCACGATGGTCGAGGGCAGCCGGTCGGAGACGAGCCTGCCGACGGAGACGTTCTGGGTGAGCGACATGCCGAAGTTGAGGTGCAGGGCGTCCCACAGCCGGCCGAAGTACTGCGTGAGCACGGGCTCGTCGAGCCCATACCGCGCCTCCATGGCGTGCAGCTGGTCCGGGGTGAGCTGGCTGACGTCGACTCCGCCGGCGGCGAGCTGCAGGGTGATCGGGTCGCTCGGCAGCACGTGCAGGATGACGAAGGTGACCGTGTAGGCCGCCCAGAGCACCAGCAGTGCCTGGGCGAACCTACCGGCGAGATATCTGAGCATCATGACCGTCTCGGCGTTCTCAGCATTCTCGGTGTTCTCGGCATCATGACCGCCAGGTCACTTCGACAGCCAGATGTCGTTGGCGCGCAGGAAGCTCTCGGAGGTCCAGGCGAACCCGTGGACCTTGTTCGACAGCCCGACCACCTGCACCCGGTCGTAGGTCGGGAAGACGACCCCGTGGTCGATCAGGTAGTCCTGCAGATCCTTGTACGCCGCGGCGCGCCGGGCCGGGTCGATCGTGTTCAGCCCGCGGGCGAACAGCCTGCTGACCTCGGCGGCTGTGGCGTCGTCCTGGGAGTACACGGTGGCGTAGTTCTTCGAGACGGCCCGGTCGAGGGTCGAGCCGAGCACGCTCGGGTCGCCGCGGGTCAGGTAGCTGCCCGCGAGGTCGAACTCACCAGCGGTGGTCAGCTGGGTGTACTGCGCGTTGGTTAGGACCTTGAGCTGGAGGTCGACGCCGCTCTTCTTGAGCTGGTCCTGGAGCAGCTGTTCGCCAGGGGTCGAGGAGATGATGAGGTAGGTCAGCGTCAGCTTCCGGCCGTCCTTGTAGCGGTAGCCGTCCGAGCCCTTGGCCCAGCCGGCGCTGTCCAGCAGCGCGGCCGCCCCGGCCGGGTCGTGGGCGAGCTTGGCGGACAGGTCCGCCGCGTACGGCGTCGTCGAGTCGTACGGCCCCTTCACCACCGGGTAGCCGTCCCAGTACACGGTGGACGCGTAGCTTTTCAGGTCGATCGCCTTGTACAGCGCCTGGCGCACCTTCAGGTCGGCCAGCGGGCCGCCCCTGTTGACGTTGGGCACGATCTGCGCGCTGATGCCGGGCAGGGAGCGTGTCTCGATGACGCCGTTCGCGGCCTTGATGACCTCCTGGTCGGCGGAGGTGATCGGCAGCCGCGGCCAGGCGACGTCGATGGTGCCGGTGGTCAGGCTGCCCACCCGGACGCTGTCCTCGGCGATGTAGCTGACGTCGATGCCGTCGAGGTACGCGTCACCCTGGTTCTTCACCAGCGCGCTCGGCCACGCGTAACCCGCGCGCCGGCTGAGCTTGATCGCCTTGGTGACGTTGTAGCTGTCGAGCACGAACTGTCCTGAGCCGATGACCTTGCCCGCGCAGCGGGCCTCGGCGGTCTCCTTGTAGGTGGCCGGCGAGAGGATCGCCAGGGTGGTGGTGGACGTCGCCTGGAGGAACGCCGCGTTGGGCGCGCTGAAGTTCACCTTGACCGTCTGCGGGTCGACGACGGTCGACGACTCGTAGCCGGCGAGGTAGGTCACGCCCAGGGTCGACTTGGCGCCGAGGCCGCGCACCCCGTCGAGGGCCGTCTTCACCGCGGA
The DNA here is from genome assembly GCF_900634755.1 of Protofrankia symbiont of Coriaria myrtifolia. Taxonomy (NCBI): domain Bacteria; kingdom Bacillati; phylum Actinomycetota; class Actinomycetes; order Frankiales; family Frankiaceae; genus Protofrankia; species Protofrankia symbiont of Coriaria myrtifolia. The sequence goes on along the minus strand of NZ_CAAAFS010000139.1, from coordinate 8,292 downwards.
CGCGTCGAGCGGCGTGCCGTCGCTGAAGGTGACGCCCTTGCGCAGGGTGAAGGTGTACTCGCGGGCGTCGGGGCTGGCCGTCCAGCTCGTGGCGAGCCACGGGACGATCTCACCGGTCCTGGGGTCCTGGTCGGTCAGCGAGTCGGCGAAGTTGCGGTCGATGCTGCGGCTTTCGATCCAGTACACCTGGTTGGGGTCGATGCAGCCCTGGAAGTCCGCCCAGAAGGCGATCTTCAGCCGGCCGCCCGGCACGGGCTGCGCGTTGTCGGCGTTCGTACCACTCCCGCCGTCCCCGCCCCCACAGGCGGCCAGGAAGGCGACGGTGAGGAGGGAGACGGTCGCCGCCCGCCAGCGCGGGCCGCGTCGGCCCGCGCTGTTTCCGTCGGCGCTGCCGCTGATATTTCTGTCGGTGTCCTCGCCACTTCGGCGACGCCACGATACGGCCATCAGGATATGACTCCCAGAGTTGTCTTCCGTGAACAGGTCAGGTGGATTCCGGAATTCCGGAACCGGTCGAACAGGGAACGGTTTCGTGGTGGCGGCCGCACGCCACGGGTTGTGAGTGCAGGTGTGGCTGCTGCCGGGTGCGGTCCGGGCTGCTGCCGGGTGCTCTGAGGGCACCTGCGGACGGGGCCTCGGTCGAGCTGACGTGGCCCTGGATGTTGCTCTAACAGCGCGCGGCGGTGAGCGTCTGGCGCCCGGCGAGCAGCAGGGCGGAGTCCTCCTGCGGCGGATGGACGCGGGCACAGTAGACGTCACGCAGGTGCCGCTCGAGAGGGTTGTGCCTGGTCAGGCCCGGGTTGCCGATCGCCGCCACCGCGGTCTGCACGGCTGTGACAACGGCGCGCACGACCAACGGCTTGGCGACGAGGAAGCGCTGCGACGCGCTGGGGTCACCCTCGTCGAAACGACGGACCACCCCGTAGACGATCTCCTCGGCCTGGACCAGCTGCGCCTCGATCTCGCCGGCGATGGTCTGGATCCGTTCGGTCGTGGCGATGGGACGTCCCAGCGAGGTGGGTACGCGCTCGTTGGCGAAACGCAGGAAGAACTCCTGCGCGGCCCGGGCCACCCCGATGTAGAGCGCGGGCACGCCGAGCCCGACGGCGCCCAGGCCCGGGTCGGCGCGCTGCTCGGAGAGGGGCACGCCGCGGAAGTTCTCGAAAGGGATTTCCACGTCGGTGTAGATGACGTCGTGCGTGCTGCTCGCCCGCAGCCCGAGGTGGTCCCAGGTGCGCACGATCTCGATACCGGGGGTGTCGGCGGGGACGACGGCGTGCGCCAGCAGCGGGTCGGGGTCCTCGGTGGCCGCCCACACCAGGTGGTAGGCGAGGCCTTCCGAGCTTGTCGCAAAGCCCTTGTGCCCGTTGAGCAGCCAGCCGGTGGCGGTCCGCTGGATCTTCGTGGCCGGCAGCCCGCCGCGGGCGGGCGCTCCCCACTCTGGCTCGGCGCGGATGGCGTTCAGCAGCACCGGCCGCCGGCGGGAGTCGTCGACCACGGTGCGGTAGAGATCCTCCGGCCACCACGGGTCGATGTCCTCCAGCACGTGCTGGAAGATCGTCATCGCTGTGATCAGGGCGACCGACGGGTCGCCCCGGCCCAGCCACTGCAGGACCCGGACGCTGTCGGTGGCGCTGAGGCCCTGGCCGCCGTAGCGGGGTGCGATCCCCAGCCGCAGCAGGCCCGCGTCGTGCACGGCCTGGACGCCTTTCCAGGGGAACTCCGCGGAACGGTCGTACTCCTCGGCGGTGAGCGCGAGTCGCGCGCTCGTTTGGGCGAGCGCGTCGTCGGAGACGTCCACGACCGGCAGCGCGGCCACCGGACGGCCGGCGGCGGCAGGATCGATGTCGGGACGATCGGCGGCGGCAGAACCGGCAGCGGAAAGGTCGGAACGGTCGGCCGGGCCGGTCTGGGACCGCGATGACACGCTCACGACGCCACCTGCTGCCCCAGCCGGCCGGCCCGCGCGGCCGACGCTTCCCGCGCCTGTGCGCCCCGATCGCCGTGCGGGCCACCGTCGGAGGCGGCCGCCGGCACGGCCGGGCGGCCGCGCCCGGCGTCCTCCCGCACGATCTCGCCGCGACGGCCCGTCGCCGCGCGGTGGGCCAGTTCCTCGCGCACCAGTGGGAGGAGGTAACGGCCGTAGTCGATGACGTCGTCGAGGTTGTCGTACCCGCGGATCGAGATGAGCTCGGCACCGAGGTCGACGTAGTCGAGGATGGCGGCGGCGACGGTCTCGGGCGTCCCCACCAGGGCGGTGGAGGCGCCGGCGGCGTTGGTCGCGGAGGCCGTGGGCGTCCACAGCGCACGATCGTGCAGGTCACCGTCGCGGGCCACCCGCAGCAGCCGCTGGGAGCCGACGTTGGGCGGTTCCTTCGCGCTGGTGGCGCGGAACGCCGCGTGCGCGAGCCCGTTGTTGCCCCGCAGGACGTCGAGGATCCGGTGGGCCTTCTCCCAGGCCAGCTCCTCGGTGGGGGCGATGATCGGACGGAAGGTGACCCAGATGCGGGGGTGTCCTCCCGGCCGGCGAGGCGGGCCTGCTCGGTCACCGCGTCGATCTGCTCCCTGGTCTCCTTCAGCGGTTCGCCCCACAGGCCGAAGATGTCGGCCCGCGCGCCGCCCACCTGGTAGGCCTCCGGCGACGACCCGCCGACCGACACCGGGATGCTGCCGTTGACCGGCCGCACGACCGAGACGAAGTCCTCGAAGGAGTAGTAGGTCCCGGCATGGTCGAACGGCGTCGTCGAGGCCCACGCCCGGCGGAGGATGTCGATGTACTCGGCCTGTCGCGCGTAGCGTTCGGTCTTGCTCAGCCGGTCGCCCTCGCGGGCCTGCTCGTGGTCGTCCCCGCCCGCGATGAAGTGCACCACCGCGCGTCCACCGCTGAGCTGGTCGAGGGTGGCCAGCTGTTTGGCCGCGACCGTCGGGTAGATGGTGTTGGGCCGCAGCGCGACGATCGGCCGGAGCCGCTCGGTGAACTGTGTGATGGCCGTGGCGAGGGTGAACGGGTCCTGGAAGGAGGAGTGGTAGGGCACCAGTGTGTAGTCGAAGCCGCCGTCCTCCAGGGCCCGCGCGTAACGCCTGAGGAAGGGCACATCAATGGCCGGGAGACGGAGCCGGTTGAGCTCGTTGGACGGATTGATGTTTATGCCGCTGATGAATTCGACGGTCATGACGGTCCTCCGGATGCGCCGGACGGGTGGCTGATCGGCGCCGTTGACGCGGCTACGACCAGGGGGTCCAGCGCGCGATTTCGGGCAGGTCGGCGCCGGCCCGCAACCGTTCGAGGAACAGCACGACCACGGCCGCGGCTGTCCGGTGGGTGGCGTCGTTGAGGGCGTCGTGCTTGCCTCCGTCGATGGTGACGAACTCGGCGATGGGCGCGCCCGTGTAACGCTCTCGCGCGGCCGGCAGCGGGCTGAGCAGGTCGGCCGTCCCGTGCAGGCCGAGCACCGGTACGGCGACCCGACGAAGATCACCGTCGACGATCCAGGACCGGGATATCGGGACGGTCAGCGCGCCACGGCGCACCGACACGTCGGCGTCCAGCCGCGCCTGGTGGGTGGGGCAGGCGGTGCGCTCACCCAGCTCGGTCTCCCACTCCCATTCCCCGATGTCCGTGACGGTCGTCTCCCCGCCGGGAAGACCGACGAGGATGAGGCCGTCGACCCGCACCTTCCCGGCGGCGACCAGCGCCGCGGCGAATGCCGCGCCCGCGTCGGAGCCCGCCAGCACGCGCGGCGCGGGCAGGTCCGGGTCGGCCAGCAGACGGTTGATCTGGGACGTCACCGTCCGCTCGTGCGCGGTCGGGTCGCCGACCACCCGGACCCGGTAGCCGTCGAAGGCGATCCGGTTGCCGAACCGCTCGTAGAGCCCCGGATGCTCGCCCCGGCCGGCGATCAGGATCACCGTTCCCCGCGGCGCGACCGCCGGCGGGTTGTCCCACGCCGCCACCGTGGGCGCGACTGCGGCGGCGGCGAGCTGAGCTGACGTCATCGATCTACGTCCTTATGTCCGGTTGGGAGCCGATATCTGCTATGTCCGACAGGTGGAGATGGATGGGGGGATGGGCGAGGTGGCGGGCGTGACGGTGTGGCCCACGCCGGGCCCCGCGGCCCCGGCGCCGAGCCGGCCCGCGACAGCGCCTCGGCCGGTGGCCGGGAGCCTCCCGGGATGACGGGCGCATGCCGTGCCGACCGACGCGAGCCGACGGCGCGACCGGCAGCGGGCGCCGGCACCGGGCCGGGAACCGCCAGGAGCCGGCGCCGACGTGTCACCCGGACGAACCGGACGATCGAAGCGATCCGAACGACCCGATGACCCCGATGACCCCGATGACCCCGATGACCCCGATGACCTGGACGATCTGTCATGGCTCGGCCGCCGGTCGCCGGATCAGGCCGGGCGGTGACGCGCCGGTGTCACCGGACGGAACAAGGCACGGGACAACAGGCGGAGGTGACGGTCCCGAAGTCGATGACGCGCCTGCGGGTCAGGACGTGCTGCGCGATCCGGCGTCGCGGTGGGCTATAGAAAGCAACACGGAATGTAAGCGGTCCGTGCTGCCGCACACCCCGTTTCCTGACCATGGCCATCAGAATGGTGCCGTTTCCCGTGGATGTCCAACGCGGATCCACGATCAGACCTATTACGAAATGAAATCAGTCGCGCTATCGTGCGCTGTGCCCCCCGTACTGGACCTCACGGCCCTGCGCAGCCTCACGGCGATCGCCGACTACGGCGGCTTCCGCCGTGCCGCGGAGGCGTTGTGTATCTCGCAGTCGGCGGTGAGCCAGCATGTGCGCCGCCTGGAGAAAGCGGTCGGCCGGCCGCTGGTCACCCCGGACGGCCGCGGCACACGCTTCACCCCTGATGGTGAACTACTCGTCGCCGTGGGGCGACGGATCCTCACCCTGCACGACGACGCGCTCGAACAACTGGGCGTGGACGCGGTGCTGGCGGGCCAGTCGACCATCACCATCGGGTCGACCGAACACGCCGCCGACCATCTGCTCCCGCTGGTGATGTCCGCGCTCACCACGGAGTTCCCCGACGTCCAGGTCAGGTTCCGGCTCGACCGGGGAGCCCGCATCAACGAGGCACTCGACCGGGGCAGCATCGACGTCGCCGTGCTCATCGGGGAGGGGAACGCCGCCACGGCCCGTCCCGCCGGCCAGCTGCCGCTGGCCTGGTTCGCGGCCACCGACTGGGCGGCGCCCCCGCCGGAACGGCCGCTGCCACTGGTGGCCATCGACGATCCGTGCACCATCCGTAGCCAAGCGTTACGGGTGCTGGCCCGGGCCGGGCGCACAGCCTCGGTCGTCGGTGAGGCCGGATACCTCGCCGGCGTGCTGCACGCGGTCCGCGCCGGCGTCGGTGTCGCGCTGCTCGCCGATGTCGGGGCGGTGCCGCAGGGACTGGAACGTCGTGACGATCTGCCACCGGTCGACCCCGAACCACTCCATGTCCGCGCTCGCCGCAGCGCCCATCCCCGGCTGACACATCTGATCGGCAACGCGGTGCGCACGGCGCTGGACGAACGTCCCCGCACACCGTCCTCCGACTGACCGGCATCCTGGCCCGGCGTCCTGAGCCGGTGTCGCCGCCGGCCGCCGCTCGCCGCGACGGCGCCCCGACCGGCGGGCGGCGACGATCGGCGTCACCCGGCCGTGAGAGGCTGGCCCGGATCGGAACGCCGATGCCGCCGATCCCGATCTCTTCCGAAAGGGGACGCGCCACCCATGTCGACGCTGCTGGTCACCGGAGCCGCCGGGTTCATCGGGTCGAACTTCGTCCGCTACTGGCGTGAGCGGCACCCCCGGGACCAGGTGGTCGCGCTGGACGCGCTGACCTACGCCGGCTGCCGGGACAACCTCGCCGACGTGCTGGCGGAGATCACGTTCGTGCACGGGGACATCCGGGACCGCGGGCTCGTCGAGTCGCTGCTGCGGGAGCACAAGGTCGACGTGGTGGTCAACTTCGCCGCCGAGTCGCACAACAGCCTGGCGATCATCCGTCCCGGCGACTTCTTCTCCACCAACGTCATCGGCACCCAGACGCTGCTGGAGGCGGCCCGCACGGTCGGGGTGGCCCGCTTCCACCAGATCTCGACCTGCGAGGTCTACGGCGACATGGACCTCGACGACCCCGGCGCGTTCACCGAGGACTCCCCGTACCTGCCGCGGACGCCGTACAACGCGGCCAAGGCCGGTGGCGACCACGCGGTACGCGCCTACGGCCTGACCTACGACCTGCCGGTGACGATCACGAACTGCTCGAACAACTACGGGCCGTACCAGTTCCCGGAGAAGGTCATCCCGCTGTTCGTCACCCGAGCCCTGCAGGGCGAGAACCTGCCCCTGTACGCGTCGGTGCGCAACCGCCGCGAGTGGCTGCACGTCGCCGACCACTGCCGGGCGATCGACGCGGTGCTGGAACGGGGCCGGCTCGGCGAGACCTACCACGTCGGCAGCGGTGTCGAGGCCGACATCGAGACCATCGCCAACACCATCCTCGCCGAGCTGGGCCTGCCGGAGTCGCTGAAGACGATCGTGCCGGACCGCCCGTCCCACGACCGGCGCTACCTGCTCGACTCGACCAGGCTGCGCACCGAACTCGGCTGGGCGCCCGAGATCGGCTTTGCCGACGGGATGCGGGCAACCGTCGCCTGGTACCGCGACAACGAGGCGTGGTGGCGGCCGCTGATCGGCCGCTCCCCCGTCTCGGAGACCGCCTGGCGCTGACCCCGCCCACAGCCCCGGCCGGGCCAGGCGTGGGAGAGCCGGGGTGCGGCTCTCCCGGCAGGTCCGGATGCCGGGCCCGCCGCGGGACGGCCGTCCACAATCAACAGCGTCAGATCGTGCTCCCGGCCTGTTTCCAGGCGCGGGCCCGGGCGAGGAAGGACCGGACGCCGTCCGCGTTCGCGTGGCCGGCCCGCAGCGCGAGCAGGGTCGCCGCCAGCGGACGGCCCACCGCCCGGAACGGGCGAGGCGCCAGGTCGAAGGCGGTGCCGGCCCGGTCGAGCGCGGATTCCACGTCGCCACGGCGGGCGTCGGCGACGGCCAGATGGGCGAGCGCGACCGCGACGAATCCCGGCCGGTCCATCGCAGTCAGCGCGGGCAGGGCGACGTCGGCGTAGTCCGTGGCGGCGCCGTGGTCACCGGCCGCCGCGGCGGCGATCAGCCCGTGGTAGGCGACCTCCACCGGGTGGACGGCACCGGGATCCTCCCCGCCAGGAGTCCCCCGCTGCTCGGCCGGCAGCGAGAACGCCTGGCCGATCGCCCGGTCCGCGATCCTGGCCACCTCGTCGGGACGCCCGCCGGGCAGGACCGCGACCGCCCGCGCCTGCAGCGCGAGCGCGGCGATGGCAACCGGGGTGCCGTTGGCCTGGCGCTGACCGTCCACGGCGAGCCGCAACGCCGACTCCGGATGCTCCTCGTACAGCTCGATCATTCCGGCGATCTTCCGGGCGTAGCCGACGGCTAACGCGTCGCCGGCGGACCGGCCGTGCCGGTAGGCGGCCTCGGCGAGCCGCCGGGCCTGGTCGATCCGGTCGGTGTTGAACAGCGCGTCGGCGCGCAACGCCTCGACATGGGCCAGGGTGGCACCGGCAGCCCGGCGCTGCACCGGGGCCACCCGACGCTCGGACAGGCGGACGACCTCCGCGTAGAGCGCGTCCAGTCGCGGCAGGGATTCGGTCAGCGGAATGTCCTCGTACTCGGAGACCAGTACTCGGAAGCGCGTGTCGGCGTCCGCCAACTCGTCGACGAACGGCGACATCGTCACTGCGCCGCCAGCGGCGAGAGCGGCCAGAACGGCGAGCTGCCGTCGGCTCGGGGCCGCTGTGTCCACCGTGATGACCTCCCTGACCTGGGCCTCTGGCCAGTGTCGGGCCATCTTCGCTGATCGTGCCGTTGATTGAGCATGCTTACTCCCCGTGTCGCTACGATCTGTACATATAACCGTAGCGACACGAGACGCTCGCCGTGCGTATACAGGGGGGTCTGTCTCGGGCCAGGTGTGTTCTCCGTCCCACCCCGACACGCTCTCCCCGGCGCGCTCCCCCTCGGCGCGGCGATCCTCAGGGGTGGGCTGGCGCGCTCGCCCGAGAACGCAGCACGAGGGAGCCCGCGAACAGGCCGACGCTGATCGCGAGCTGCGCGAACCACCAGGCCGCCACATCATGATGGCCCGAGGCCGGGCACAGCGCCGAGAGCGCCACAAGCCCGGCGCCCGCGTAGGTCGCCGCCCCGAGCCCCCAGCGACGGCCGGCAAGCAGCGCGACGAAAGTGA
>NZ_CAAAFS010000138.1:0-10133 GCF_900634755.1 Protofrankia symbiont of Coriaria myrtifolia | reverse complement strand
AGCAGATCTTGAAAACGAGGGGTGTGTCACCGCACTTCCAGGAGGGTCTTGCCGATGGTGGCTCGGGACTGGACGGCTGTGTGTGCGTCGGCTGCTCGTTCCAGGGGGAAGCGTTGGCCGATCACTGGGCGCAGGCGGCCGGCCGCCGCCTCCGCCAGTGCGGTTTCGACGAACTCGCGTAGCTCCTCCGGCGTCGGCCGCGGCCGTATCAGCGTCACCGCGCGATCCGCGGCGGTCTCGTCGGGGATGTCCGTCCATGCGCCGCTCGCGAGACCGAAAACGACCATTTGGCCGCCGCGGTCGAGCAGGTCGAACGCTGATCGGCCGATGGTGCCGCCGACTCCGTCGAAGACGACGTCCACCCCGCCGACGGCCTCCCGGACACGTTTGTCCCACCCGGGCTCCCGGTAGTCGACCGTCGCCTCGGCGCCCAGCTCGCGGGCCAGTTCGACCTTGCGTCTCCCGCCGGCTGCCGCGACGACTCGGGCGCCGGCCGCCCGCGCGAGCTGAACGAGCAACGTGCCGACGCCGCCAGCCGCCGCCTCGACCAGAACCCGTTCCCCGCCACGTAGGCCGGCCATGCGGATCAGCATCACCGCCGTGCATCCATCGGCCATCAGCGCCACCGCGCTGTCAAGACCGAGGCTGTCGGGGACCTCGACGAGGCCGCCGGCATCTACCACCGCGCGCTCGGCATAGCCACCGGAACCGCCGGTAGCGCTGACCACCCGCCTGCCGACCAGGGCCTTGTCGACGTCCGCGCCGACCGCCGTGACCACACCACCCACGCCGTTACCCAGGATCATCGGCAGCTTCGCCGGGTACGGTCCGGCGCCGTTGGCCCGGAACTGGGTGTCCACGAAGGTGATGTTGGCGAACGCCACCTCGATCAGCGCCTGCCCGGGCCCGGCCACCGGGTCCGGGGCGTCGCCCGCGACCAGCACCTCCGGCCCGCCGAACCCCTTCAACCACACCGCGCGCACAGGACTCCTCCCGATCAGCTCACGTTCCCGGAGCACACATCCCCCGCAGCCAAGCCCACAACCTCACCCTTGGTTCAGGTCAAGCGCCGTTTCCGCGCCCTGGAACACAGGCCCGACGACCTCGACCTACAGATGCCATCGATTAGATGCCATCGATTAGCCAGCTAAATTGACTACTTACCGCAGCAAGGCGGCTACTTTCCAGCTTATGCTTTACAGCAAATACGCTGTCCCGACGTCCGGAGGAGTAGCAGCATGACCAGGGTGATGGTGAAAGATGATCCGTCGACGTCCCCACCGGCCGAACTCTCCGGAAACGGAGCTCCCCCGGACGAGGAGGCATGGGCACGGTCCCGGTTCGTCGGCCTTCCTCACGAACCACTCACCGATGCCGACCTGCGGCGCTGGCCGTTCGGCATCGGCGCGGTCGAGACCCGCGACGGGATTACCTTCTTCCGCTCCCGTCACCCGGACGGCTTCACCGCGGACGACCTGCGCCAGACGCCCGAGGACGGCAGGCGATACGAGCTACTTGACGGGACGATCGCGGTGAGCCCGTCCCCCGGCTTCACTCACCAGCTCGTGGTGGCGCACCTGCTGGCCATTCTCGTCGGCGCCCAGACCGGTACCGCGCGGACGCTTCCCGCCCCTTTCGACGTCGCTCTGCCGCGTGGGCGTGTCCTTCAACCCGATATCGTCGTCATGCCGCACGCCCAGGCCAAAATCCCGGTTCTCGTGGTCGAGGTCCTGTCCCGATATGGACGCGGGTACGACCGGAAGGAAAAGTTCGACGAGTACGAGAGATCCGGCATCCCGTCATACTGGATTATCGATCCCGATATCCCGGAGATCTCCGTCTTTGAGCTGACAGCAGGCCGGTACGAGCGGGTCACGCGGGTCGAGGGCTCGGCGACATGCAAGGTGGAGAGACCGTTTCCGGTCAGCTTCTCCCCCGCAGCCCTGCCGGCCTGACGGAAAAGCGGAAAAACGGAACCGCCGGTAGTGAAGCAGACACTTCCGGCGGTTCCGTCTGAGGGCACCGTATTCCGTGAGGGCATCGTATTCATCGCCCGGCATGGCCGGAGCCGTGGGTCAGACGTTGAAGCCGAGGGCGCGCAACTGCTCGCGGCCGTCATCGGTGATCTTGTCGGGGCCCCACGGCGGCATCCAGACCCAGTTGATGGTCACGTCATTGACCAGCGCGTCCGGCCCGTCGGTCAGGGCGGAGCGGGTCTGGTCCTCGATCACGTCCGTCAGCGGGCACGCCGCCGACGTCAGCGTCATGTCCAGGGTCACGGTGTTGTCGTCGTGGATGTTGATCCCGTAGACCAGGCCCAAGTCGACGACGTTGATGCCGAGCTCGGGGTCCACGACGTCGCGCATGGCCTCCTCGACGTCGTCGAGAGCGGCCTTGTCGACGGCAGCACCGGCGGCCACCCCTCCGGCGGCCGTCCCGCCGCCAGCGCCCTGCCCGCCACCGGCGGCCGTCCCGTCGGCAGCGGCTGCCTCGCCGGGAGCCGCCGCGCCGGTGGCGGCCGGGTCGCCGGCAGCGGTGGCCGTGGCTCGCGCCGCCGCCGGGTCGCTACCGGTCGTCTCCTGGCCAGCCAGCGTGGTGGTTTCGCTCATCGGTCCGTCTCCTGTTCCGGGATGCCGCCCACGGCCTGCGCGGTCGCGTCCTTCCAGGCCATCCATGACAGCAGGGCGCACTTGACCCTGGCCGGATACTTTGACACGCCCGCGAAGGCGACCGCGTCCTCCAGCACGTCCTCGTCCGGCTCCATGGTGCCGCGGGACTGCATCAGCGCCAGGAACTCCCGTTCCAGTCCGAGCGCGTCGGCCACGGACCTGCCGATCACAAGGTCGGTCATGACGCTCGCGGACGCCTGGCTGATCGAACAGCCCTCGCTCTCGTAGGAGACGTCCGTCACCACACCGTCGGCGACCCTGACCCGTAGGGTCACCTCGTCGCCGCAGGTCGGGTTGACGTGGTGAACCTCGGCGTCGAACGGTTCGCGCAGCCCGCGGTGATGCGGGTTGCGGTAGTGGTCCAGGATGATCTCCTGGTACATGGAGTCCAGTTTCACGTTCCGAAGAACCTCCCGACGTGCCCCAGACCTTCCACCAGCGCGCCGACCTCACTTCGGGTCGAGTACAGGTGGAAGGACGCCCGGGTCGTGGCCGGAACGCCGAAGCGCAGGCAGACCGGGCGGGCACAGTGCTGTCCCACACGGACGGCGATGCCGAGTTCGTCGAGCAGCTGGCCGACGTCGTGCGGATGCAGCGCCCGGCCGTCGGAGCCGGTCAGGACGAACGAGACGGCCCCACCCCGGTCGACCGCGTCCGTTGGCCCGATGATCCGCAGCCCGGGTACGGCGGTCAGCTGTTCGAGGGCGTAGGCGGTGACGTCGTGCTCGTGCGCGGCGATGGCGTCCATGCCGAGATCGGTCAGGTAGTCGACGGCGGCGCCGAGACCAACCGCCTGGGCGATCATCGGCGTGCCGGCCTCGAACCGGTGCGGCGGGTCGGCGTAGGTCGACGACTCCATCGTCACGAGCTCGATCATCTCGCCGCCGCCGAGGAACGGCGGCATGGCCGCCAGCAGTTCGCCGCGACCCCACAGCACGCCGATACCGGTCGGCCCGCACATCTTGTGGCCGGTGAAGGCGAGGAAGTCCACGTCGAGGGCGACCACGTCGACCGGCATGTGCGGCACGGACTGGGAGCCGTCGAGGACGACGAGCGCGCCGACCTCGCGGGCCCGGGCGACCAGCGTCGCGACCGGGTTGACCGTGCCGAGAATGTTCGACTGGTGCACGAACGAGACCAGCTTCGTCCGCTCGTTGATCACCTGGTCGAGGTTGGAAAGGTCGAGGCGGCCGTCGTCGGTGATGCCGATCCAGCGCAGCGTCGCCCCGGTCCGCCGGCACAGCATCTGCCACGGCACCAGGTTGGAGTGGTGCTCCATCTCGGTGATGGCTACCTCGTCGCCGGGCCCGAGCCGGAACCGCTCCGCCTCCGGGCCCGACGTCGCCGCGTTGCTCATCGCGTAGGCGACGAGGTTCAGCGCCTCGGAGGAGTTCTTGGCGAAGACGATCTCGTCACGCCGGGGGGCGCCAATGAACGCCGCGAGCTTGTCCCGGGCGTTCTCGTACAGCGCGGTGGCCTCCTCGGCAAGCGTGTGGATGCCGCGGTGGACGTTGGCGTTGTGCAGCTCGTAGTAGTCCCGCTCGGCGTCGAGGACGCGGGTGGGCTTCTGCGAGCTCGCCGCGCTGTCGAGGTAGACCAGCGGCCGGTCGTCGTGCACCCGCCGCGCCAGGATCGGGAAGTCCTTGCGGACCCGCTCGACGTCGTACCCGGACCTCGGCCCGCCCACCCCGGCGAGGAGGGGCGAAGGCCTGCCGCCGGTCCTCGGGTCGGTCTCCGTATCGGTCATCGTCACGCCGCCGTCCCGGCCGGCTCGGTCGTCTTCACGTACCGGTCGTAGCCGCTGTCCTCCAGGACCGCCGCGAGCTCCGGGCCGCCGGAGTCGACGATGCGGCCGCCGGCCATCACGTGGACGAACTCCGGCTTCACGTACCGCAGGATGCGGGTGTAGTGGGTGATCAGCAGGATGCCGGTCTGCCCCGCCGACCGGACGGACTCGATGCCGGCGGAGACGATCCGCAGCGCGTCCACGTCGAGGCCGGAGTCGGTCTCGTCCAGAATCGCGATCTTCGGCTTGAGCAGGGCCATCTGCAGGATCTCGTGGCGCTTCTTCTCACCGCCGGAGAAGCCCTCGTTGACGCTGCGCTCGGCGAACGCCGGGTCCATCTCCAGCGTCGCCATGGACTCGCGGACCTCCTTGACCCAGGTCCGCAGCTTGGGCGCCTCACCGCGCACGGCCGTCACCGACGAGCGCAGGAAGTTCGACACCGACACACCGGGCACCTCGACGGGGTACTGCATGGCCAGGAAGATCCCGGCGCGGGCCCGCTCGTCGACGCTCTGCGCGAGGACGTCGACGCCGTCCAGCGTCACCGTTCCCTCGGTGATCGTGTACTTGGGATGGCCTGCGATGGAATACGCCAGCGTCGACTTGCCGGAGCCGTTCGGCCCCATGATCGCATGGGTCTCGCCGCGACGGATCGTCAGATCCACGCCGCGCAGGATCTCCCTCCCCTCGGCGGAGTCGGTCTCCACCGAGACGTGGAGGTTACGGATCTCAAGGGTCGACACGTTAGTTCAGTCTCCTCAACCGCTATCTGTGACGCGCGCCGCGCACCGTGATCCCGTGCCGCGGGACCCGCCCCACGGGACCCGCGCCTGTGCCCTGGCGTGCGCTGCGCGCCGTGCGCTATGACTCCCCGACGTCCACAAGAACGTCGTCACCGTCGATCTTCACGGGATAGACGGGCACCGGCTCGGTCGCCGGCAGCCCAAGGGGCTCACCTGTGCTGAGGTCGAACTGCGAGCCGTGCAGCCAGCACTCGATCTTCGCGTCCTCGATCTCGCCCTGGGAGAGCATGACGTCGGAGTGCGAGCACTCGTCGCGGACGGCGTAGACCTGCCCGCCCGCCAGCGCCAGGCACACCGGCTCCCCGTCGACCTCCACCCCGAGCGGGATGTCCTCGCTCAGGTCGGACAGGGCACACGCCCGCTGGAAACCGCCCACTACACGACCCCGCCAAGTTCAGCCTCGACCGCCGCGGCGATCCGCTCCCGCAGCGAATCGATCTCGATCCGGTCGACGATCTCGGCGAAGAAGCCCCGGACGACCAGACGCCGCGCCTCGTCCGCCGGAATGCCCCGCGCCATCAGATAGAACAGCGCCTCGTCGTCGAACCGCCCGGTCGCGCTGGCATGGCCGGCGCCGGTGACCTCCCCGGTGGAGATCTCCAGGTTCGGCACCGAGTCCGCCCGGGCGCCGTCGGTGAGGACGAGGTTGCGGTTGAGCTCGTAGGTGTCGGTACCCACGGCGTCCGCCCCGATCACGACATCACCGATCCACACCGCGTGCGCGCCGTCGCCCTGCAGAGCGCCCTTGTAGGCCACCCGGCTGCGGCACGACCGCGGACCGTGGTCGACGAGCAGACGGTGCTCCTGGTGCTGGCCGGCGTCGGTGAAGAACAGCCCGTAGAGCTCGGCGTCCCCACCGGGCCCGGCATAGGTGACCGTGGGCGACAGACGCACCAGATCACCGCCAAGGGTGACGGTGAACGAGCGGAACCGCGCGTCCCGGCCGACCGCGGCCGCGTGCGCGGCCACGTGTACCGCGCCGGCGTCCCAGTCCTGCAACGACACCAGCGTCAGCGACGCGCTGTCACCAACCGACAGTTCGACGTTGCCGGCGAACGTGGCCGCCCCGGTGTGGTCGAGCACCACCGTGGCGGACGCGAACGCGCCGACCTCGACGACCAGATGCCCGTAGGCGACCCCGCCGCCGCCGTGCAGCCGTACGATCACCGGTTCGGCCGGCGCGGACTCGGCGGGAACAGTGATCACGACGGCGCGCTCGGCCCGGGTCATCGCGAACGCCGACACCCGGTCGACCGGGGTGAGCACCCGCCCGACACGCGCGTCGTCAAGGCCGACGTGCTCTACCGTGACCGGCGGCGGGGCCTGCACGCTCACCTCAAGGGCGGCGTCGGTCGCCTCCGGGCCGGCGAGCAGGCCGCGCAGGCGGCGCAGCGGGGTGAACCGCCACTCCTCCTCACGCCCGGTCGGGACGGGATGGGCCTGTGGGTCACGGGAGTGCACCGGCTGCGGCCGGCTGTCGGGCCGCCGGTCCGGCGCGCCCGCGGCCACCCCTGGCCGGGAGCCGAACGGCAGGCCGGTCGACGACCCCGCCGCCGGCACCGGCACGGTCGCGGTGGCGGCCGACGACCCGTCCGGAGAACTCGGAGAACCCGGAGAACCCGGAGAACCGTTGTGGACAGGAGCTGTCACCATCAGCCGACCGCGCCTTCCATCTGCAGCTCGATCAGTCGGTTGAGCTCGAGGGCGTACTCCATCGGCAGCTCGCGGGCGATCGGCTCGACGAACCCGCGCACCACCATCGCCATCGCCTCGTCCTCGGACAGCCCGCGGCTCATCAGGTAGAAGAGCTGGTCCTCCCCGACCTTGGACACGGTGGCTTCGTGCCCGATGGAGGCGTCGTCCTCCCGGACGTCGACGTAGGGGTAGGTGTCCGACCGGCTGACCGTGTCGACCAGCAGGGCGTCGCACTTCACCGTCGCCCGCGAGTTGTGCGCGCCCTCCTGGATCTGCACCAGACCGCGGTAGGAGGTGCGGCCGCCGCCGCGGGCCACCGACTTGGACACGATCGTGGACGACGTCCGCGGCGCCGCGTGCACCATCTTCGCGCCGGCGTCCTGGTGCTGGCCGGCGCCGGCGAAGGCGATCGAGAGCACCTCGCCCTTGGCCTGCTCGCCGAGCAGCCACACCGCCGGGTACTTCATCGTCACCTTGGAACCGATGTTGCCGTCGATCCACTCCATGGTGCCGCCGGCCTGGCAGGCGGCCCGCTTGGTCACCAGGTTGTAGACGTTGTTCGACCAGTTCTGGATGGTCGTGTACCGGCAGCGGGCGTTCTTCTTCACGACGATTTCCACGACCGCGGAGTGCAGCGAGTCCGAGGAGTAGATCGGCGCGGTGCAGCCCTCGACGTAGTGGACGTAGGCACCCTCGTCCACGATGATCAGGGTCCGCTCGAACTGGCCCATGTTCTCGGTGTTGATGCGGAAGTACGCCTGTAGCGGGATCTCCACGTGCACACCCGGCGGGACGTAGATGAAGGAACCGCCGGACCACACCGCGGTGTTCAGCGCGGCGAACTTGTTGTCCCCGACCGGGATGACCGAGCCGAAGTACTCCTGGAATATCTCCGGGTGCTCCCGCAGGCCGGTGTCGGTGTCGAGGAAGATGACGCCCTGCTCCTCAAGATCCTCACGAATCTTGTGGTAGACGACCTCGCTCTCGTACTGGGCCGCCACGCCGGAGACCAGACGCTGCTTCTCGGCTTCGGGGATGCCGAGCTTGTCGTAGGTGTTGCGGATGTCCGCCGGCAGGTCGTCCCAGCTCTCCGCCTGCTTCTCGGTCGAACGGACAAAATACTTGATGTTGTCGAAATCGATCCCGGACAGGTCCGCGCCCCAGGTGGGCATGGGCTTGCGGCCGAACAGCTTCAGACCCTTGAGCCGGAGCTGGGTCATCCACTCCGGTTCGCTCTTCTTGGCCGAGATGCCCAGGACGACCGCTTCGGACAGCCCGCGCTCGGCGGTCGCCGCGTACGCGTCCGTGTCGGACCAGCCGAACTTGTAGGAACCCAGTCCTTCGAGCCGACTGTCGATCTCGGTCTCAGGAGTTGTGGTCATATGACAGGACCCTCCGAGGAGGTCAGAGAAGTGGCGGTGGGGGTGGAAACAGGTGGGGCCGACCGCGGCGCGGCGGACACGGCCGGCCCGGCCGACGTGGCGGACCCGGCCGAGGCGGTAGGCCCGCTGGAGGCCGGGGCGGCACGATCGTGGTCGTCCTCGGGCCGCTGGGACTCCCGGGCCTCCAGCGGCACATGCGTCGTGCACACCCCGTCACCATGGGCGATGGTGGCGAGCCGCTGGACGTGGGAGTCCAGCAGCCGCGACAACGCGGCGGTCTCCGCGCCGCAGAGCTCGGGAAACTGCTCGGCGACATGCTGGACGGGGCAGTGGTGCTGGCAGATCTGGACGCCCGTCGGCAGCTGCGAGGCGCTCGCGGTGTAGCCGGCGGCGGACATCGCCGCCGCCAGCGCCGCCGGCCGGTCGGCCGGATCGGCCTGGGCGACCGCGGCCCGCACCCGCCGCTCCAACTCGGCGGCGCGCGCCTCGGCGAACTCCGCGACGACCGCCTGGCCGGCGACGTCCGCGAGAAAACTCAGCGCGCTGGTGGCCAGATCCTCGTACGCGGTCGGGCCGGCCGCGTGGCCGGCGGCGGTGAGCTGGTAGACCCGAGCCGGACGGCCACGGCCACGCGGACCCGGGTTACGAGCCGACCGGGTGGTGATCGTGCCTTCCGCGAGCATCGCGTCCAGATGGCGGCGGATCGCCGCCGGTGACAGGCCGAGGTGTGCGGAAAGGGTGACCGCGGTCGAGGGGCCGAGCTCCAGGAGCAGGCGCGCGACACGGTCACGGGTCCGGCCATCGGCCGCCGTACCGTTGGAGGTGTCGGGCATGCTTTTCACAACACCACTGTGCCTTATTTCCCGCCGAGGGTCTAACCCCTCGGCCCACCGGTACGACGTGATCTGTCGAGGTACCCGACCATCGTGGCATCTGAGCTGGGCGAAGAGCGTCCGCTTGGGGCGAGCGTCTGATCCGCCACACCCGTCGGCGGCTCCGGGCAGCGGCATGCCGGCCCGCGGCGATACCACACGGAGACCACCCGCATCGGGCTGTCATCGCGCGAATCGACCATCTCACAGACCAACTCCTGACAGGCTGTGGCCGGGGACGGCATGCGTCTCCGGCTCGACGCGACCCGGACGGAGACCGTGACCGAGGCCGACCACAGCGCTCGCAAGCCCGACGCTGACCTGGCCGGCATCTCCGGATCCGCCCCGGACGCCGCCGGCACCGGTAAGGCCGGTAGCGGTAAGACCGGCACGAGCCCGCAGCGCGACGACTACGCGGCGGAGCTGGGACGCCGGCTGCGAGCCGCCCGCCACCGGCGCGGCATGTCCCTCGTCGACGTCCAGGAGCGTACGAACGGGCGCTGGACCGCCGGCACCCTGGGCGCCTATGAGCGGGGACGCCGCTCCCTGCGGGTACACCGCCTGATGGAGCTGGCCGAGCTCTACGACGTGACCGCGGTTGTGCTCATCCCGTCCCAGACGGACCGCTCCGAACTGGCCGGCCTGCCGCCGCTGGCCATCGACCTGCAGCGGCTGCGCAAGCTGCCACCGACCCGGACCGGCCCGCTGCGGCGCTGGATCGCGATCGTGCAGGTGCTGCGTTCGGAGAGCTCCCGGGACGTGCTGCGCCTGCGTCGCACGGACCTGCTCTCGCTGGCGCGGCTCTACAGCACGACGCCGCCGCTGCTCTACGAGCGGCTGCGCGCGTGGGGCACGCTCGTCGAGCCGGGATCCGGGCAGCGACCCGCCCTGCCGCGCGGGCGGCGCGGCCAGCCCCGTTCCTGACC
>NZ_CAAAFS010000137.1:0-2961 GCF_900634755.1 Protofrankia symbiont of Coriaria myrtifolia | reverse complement strand
CCCCAGCCCCGTTCCCGACACCGTCCCCCAGCGCCGGTCCCGACGCTGTTTCCCGCACTCCCCCACGCCCCTTGGCCTCGTTCCCGGCCGTCGCCGGTGGCCGCCCGACGAACGCCGCGGGCGGGTCGCTGAGGGGTTCTGACCGCATCCGGGTGGTTCCGGTCGCACCTACGGCGGCAAAGGTCCGTAGGATCGCGTGTGTGGCGGACGACCTGGCAGTCGAGGTTTCCAGCCTGGTCAAGACCTACTGGCCACGCTCGAACCGGGCCATACATGCTGTCAACGACCTGTCGCTGACCGTTGTGGCGGGTTCGGTCACGGCGCTGCTCGGCCCGAACGGTGCCGGCAAGACGACCACGATCGAGATCTGCGAGGGGTTCCGACGCCCGGACGCCGGCCACGTGCGGGTACTCGGGCTCGACCCCGCCCGCGACGGACCCGCTCTGCGCCCACGGGTGGGAGTCATGCTCCAGTCCGGCGGGGTGTACCCGGGCGCCCGCGCCGGTGAGATGCTCGCCCTGATCGCCGCGCACCACCGCGACCCGCTGGACGTCACCGCCCTGCTCGAGCGTGTCGGCATCACCGAAGTGGCCGGGATGCCCTACCGCCGTCTCTCCGGCGGCCAGCAGCAGCGCCTGTCTCTGGCGATGGCCCTCGTCGGCCGTCCGGAGTTGGTCTTCCTCGACGAGCCCACCGCCGGCATGGACGTGCAGGCCCGCCGCGCCACCTGGGAGCTGATCGAACAGCTGCGGATAGCCGGGGTCACGGTGGTGCTGACCACCCACGCCATGGACGAGGCGGAGCGGCTCGCCGACCACGTCGTCATCGTCGACCACGGCAAGGTCCTCGCGGCGGGCTCCCCGGCCGAGCTGACCAGCGGCGGCGCCAAGGGGGAACTGCGGTTCCGGGCGCTGGCCGGCCTCGACATCGACCGGCTGGAGCTGGCCCTGCCCAGCGGCACCGTCGCCAGGGAGGGACCGCCCGGGCGCTATGTCATACAGGGGAAGGTCGACCCGCAGATGCTCGCCGCGGTGACCGCCTGGTGCGCGGGCAATGGCGTGATGGCCGAGGACCTCCAGGTCGAACAGCGCAGTCTTGAGGACGTGTTCGTGGAACTCACCGGTTCGGCGTTGCGGCCATGACCGACACGGAGGTACCGATCGGCGGCCGGAGCGGGAAACCGGCCAGGCCGGTCGGCTCCGGCTCCGCCGCGGGCGTGCGACAGCCGCTGGACCTGCGTCCCGCGCCGGGGGCGGCGCGCCGGTGGAACATGCTGCGCGCGCAGACGACGATCGAGCTGAAGCTGACGCTACGGCGCGGGGAGTCGCTGCTGCTCACCCTGGTCATCCCGGTCGGCCTGCTGCTGTTCTTCACCGCCGTGGACGTGCTTCCCACCGACGGCGCCCGCTCGGTGGACTTCCTCGTCCCAGGCATCCTGGCGCTCGCGGTCATGTCGACGGCGTTCACCGGGCAGGCGATCGCGACCGGTTTCGAGCGTTCCTACGGCGTGCTGCGACGGTTCGGCGCCAGCCCGTTGCCCCGCTCGCTCCTGCTGGCAGGCAAGACGCTGGCCGTGGTCGCCGTGGAGCTCATCCAGGTCGCGGTGCTGGTCGCGGTCGGCTTCGCCCTCGGCTGGCACCCGCACGGCCGGCCGTGGTGGGTGGCGCTGCTCCTGCTGGTGGCCACCGTCGCGTTCTGCGGCCTGGGGCTGCTGATGGCGGGCACCCTGCGGGCGGAGGCGACGCTGGCCGCCGCCAACGGCGTCTACCTGCTGCTGCTGCTCGTCGGCGGGGTGATCGTCCCGCTGTCCCGGCTGCCGGGCTGGCTGGAGGCGGTGGGCCAGGCGCTGCCCACCGCGGCCGCCTCCGACGGCCTGCGGGCCGTCCTGCAGGACGGCGCCGGCCTGCCCGTCGGCGATCTGCTCGTGCTGTGTGCCTGGGCGGTCGGCTCCCTGGCGCTGGCGGCCCGGACCTTCAGATGGGAGTAGGGGCACCGGTCGGAGCAGGAACGCCGGACCCGGACTTCTACAGACGGTAGTATCCACGGGAATGAACATGCGGCAGCCACTACGACTACCCACGGTGAGTCCGGTGGTCTTCCAGCGGCTCACCCGCGTCAGCGTTGTCCTGCTCGCGCTAATCGTGGTCACCGGCGGCGCGGTCCGGCTCACCGGCTCCGGGCTCGGCTGCCCCACCTGGCCCAGATGCGGCGAGGACTCGTTCGTCACGCAGTCGGAGTACTCCGTGCACGGCTGGATCGAGTTCGGCAACCGGCTGCTGACCACCGTCGTCGGGGCGGTGATGCTCCTGCTGCCGCTGGTGTCGTTACGGCTGCGCGAGCGCCGCCGTGACCTCGTCCTGCTCGCGTTCGGACTGTGGCTGGGCTTCCTCGGCCAGGTGGTGCTCGGTGGCCTGACCGTTCTGTTCAAGCTGCATCCCGCGCTGGTGGCGGGGCATTTCCTGCTGTCCATGCTGCTGCTGCTCGACGTCGTGGCGCTCGACCGCCGGGCCCGCGCCGGCCCGGGCCCGGCCCGGCCGGCGGGCGGGCGCGAGCTGCGCTGGCTGTCCCGGCTGCTGGTGGGCGTCGCCGGGGCGGTGCTCGTCCTCGGCACGGTGGTCACCGGAACCGGGCCGCACAGCGGGGACTCCGCCGAGGCGAAACGGTTCGGGTTCGACATCACCAACGTCGCGCAGCTACACGCCGACGCCGCGATGCTCCTGGTCGGGCTGGTCATCGCGACGGTCCTTACGGTGCGTGTCGGTGGCGCGTCATGGGAGGCGGTTCGCGCGAGCAACGCGCTCGCCGTCATCACGGTCGCCCAGGCCGGCGTCGGGTTCGTCCAGTACTTCACCGGGGTCCCGGTCGCGCTGGTGGAACTGCACATAGCCGGGGCCACCGCGCTGTGGATCGCCGCCCTGCACGTCTGGCTGGCCATGGTCAACCGACCGGCGCCGGTCGACC
>NZ_CAAAFS010000136.1:17752-19388 GCF_900634755.1 Protofrankia symbiont of Coriaria myrtifolia | reverse complement strand
CCCCACCGCCGGCGCCCCCGCCGCCGACGACCCCACCAGCGGTGACGCCGCTGGCACCGCCGACCAGCACCGGTCGAAAGCCCCGCTGTAACCCCACTCCAGCCGCCCGCGCCCGTACCTCACGGCCTGTGCCTGTAGGTGGTTTCCGTCACGATGATGACGGTTTTCACCTACGCCATCCGCTGCCGTAGGTGAAAACCGTCGTCAGGGCAACGGAAACGACCTACGGTTGTCTGCCTCCCGCTCACCTGTAGGTGGTCCCAGCGACGGTTCCCACCTGGACGACCGCGGAGGCCGGGCAGCGGTTCCCCGGGCAGCGGTTCCGTTGCGGGCTCCGTCAGGCGGAATCTGTCCGCCCGAGCTCAGCGGGTCGGGCCAGCGGACGGCAGGTAGACGGCTTTCGCCTACGGGTGCCACAGGGCGGCCAGGGCCACCGCGGCGAACAGGAGTGTCAGGTAGGTGATGGACAGATGGAACAGCCGCATGGGGCGGATCTGCCCGCCGCGGCGGACGGAGTGGACCAGCCGGTGCGCCTCGACCAGGAACCATCCGCCGAGCAGCGCGGCCACGACCAGGTAGGGCCATCCCGTGTCCGCGACCGGGACGAGCAGCAGGGACGTGGCGACCATCACGTACGAGTAGCCGAGTATCCGCCTGGCGACCACCGTCGGAGAGGCCACTACCGGCAGCATCGGGATCCCGGCGGCGGCGTAGTCGTCCCGGTACTTGATGGCCAGCGCCCAGAAGTGCGGCGGGGTCCAGAAGAAGATGACCGCGAAGAGCAGGACGGCGGGCCAGCCGATCGTGCCGGTCACCGCGGACCAGCCGATGAGCACCGGGAAACAGCCGGCCGCGCCACCGATGACGATGTTGGACGGGCTACGGCGCTTGAGTCCGAGGGTGTAGACGAAGACATAGAACGCAATCGCCGCGTCGGCGAGCAGCGCCGACGGCCAGTTGACCGCGAAACCGAACAGCAGAGTCGCGGCGACACCCAACAGGAAGCCGAAGCGCAGCGCCTCCGCGGGCGTGACGTTCGCCCGCACCAGCGGCCGGGTGCGGGTGCGGGCCATCACCTGGTCGATGTCGCGGTCGATGTAGCAGTTGAACGTGTTGGCGCTGCCCGCCGCGAACGTCCCGCCGACCAGCGTCGCGAGTATCAGCCACGGCGAGGGCAGCCCGTGCTCGGCCAGCAGCATGACCGGGATGGTCGTGATCAGAAGCTGCTCGATGATCCGCGGCTTGGTCAGGGCGACGTAGGAGCGCGCGAGCGCCCCGACCGGACGCCGGGACCTCGTCGACCTGCCCGGCTCGCCCGGGTCGGGCGAGCCGCTCGGACCGGTCGGACCGGTCGGCCCGCCACGCCCGCCGGCGGCCGGCTGCGCGGGCATGGGCGGCTTCGGCAGGCTGGCTACCGGCGTGGACGCGGCCAGGGCGGACAGGACGACCTCGCGATCGGCGGGGACACAGGCCACCCGCCCGGACTCGGGGCCCCGGGAGTGCCGGGGCTTCGCGGCGTGGTTCTACGACGTGTCGGAGTCTAGCCGCCGGATGCCGCGGCGGGCGCGCGACCCGTCCGGAAGAAGATCCATCTCCCTGATCGTCTCCCGGTCGGTGCTGGCGACCCGGCCCCGCC
>NZ_CAAAFS010000136.1:0-17499 GCF_900634755.1 Protofrankia symbiont of Coriaria myrtifolia | reverse complement strand
TTGGCGGAATCATCGAGCTGATTAGCCGGAAGACAGTGTTCTCGCTAACTTTTCCCAAGCTTCGTGAGCTGTCCGGGCGCGGGGGTGAGGGAAGCGCGAGAGGGTAGGTCCATCCATACCGGCAAGGGTGGCGGGGGCAGGCCCGCCCCCGGCAGGAGTGGCAGGCCCACACCTGTCGGTACCGGCAACGGTGCTGGGCCTGCTCCGTTCGTACCGGCACCTGATCCATTCGTACCGGCAACGGTGGACGCCCGCCCCCTGCCGGTACTGGTGGCAGTGGTGGGTCTGCCCCCACCGCCACGGTCCGGCGCTGACCGGCATCGCGCGCCGACCACAATGGACATGACGACCGCAAGCGTCGAACCGTCCACCAGCACGCCAGCGCCCCCGGAGAGGACGTCCACCACAATGACCGACCCCCTGGCTCTGCTGTCCGCCGCCGACGTGGCGGTCTGGCTCGACGACATCAGCCGGGACCGGCTGCGGACCGGCAACCTCGCCGAGCTGGTGCGCACCCGCAGCGTCGTCGGTGTCACCAGCAACCCGACCATCTTCCAGAAGGCGATCAGCACCGGATCGGCCTACGACGAGCAGCTGCGTGACCTGGCCGTCCGCGGCGTGGACATCGGCGAGGCCGTCCGCGCGATCACGACCGCGGACGTCCGCGCCGCCTGTGACGTGCTGCGCCCCGCCTACGAGGCCAGCGGCGGGGTGGACGGCCGGGTGTCGATCGAGGTCGACCCGCGGCTCGCCCACGACACCGAACGCACCGTGGCCGAGGCTCGCGCGCTGTGGTGGCTGGTCGACCGGCCGAACCTGTTCATCAAGATCCCGGCCACCCTTGCCGGCCTGCCGGCGATCACCGCCACGCTCGCCGCGGGTATCAGCGTCAACGTCACGCTGATCTTCGGGCTCGACCGCTACGACGCGGTGATGGACGCGTTCATGACCGGCATCGAGCGGGCCGTGGCGGCCGGGCGGGAGCCCGCCGGCATCGTCTCGGTCGCGTCGTTCTTCGTCAGCCGGGTCGACACCGAGGTGGACCGCCGGCTGGAGAAGATCGGCACCGCCGAGGCAAAGGCCCTACGCGGTAAGGCCGCGGTCGCCAACGCGCGGCTGGCCTACCAGCGTTACGAGCAGGCGTTCGCCACCGAACGCTGGTCGGCGCTGGCGAAGGCCGGTGCCCGGCCGCAGCGGCCGCTGTGGGCGTCCACGTCCGCGAAGGACCCGTCCCTGCCGGATACGATCTACGTGGCGGAGCTGGTGGCCCCGGGCACGGTCAACACGATGCCGGAGGCAACACTGCACGCGTTCGCCGACCACGGGGTGGTCCGGGGCGACACGATCAGGCCGTACTACGACGACGCCCACGCGGTGCTGGCCGCCCTGGCCGACCTTGGCATCTCGTTCCCCGACGTCGTCGAGGTGCTCGAACGCGAAGGTGTGGAGAAGTTCGTGGACTCCTGGAACCAGTTGCTGACGGCGATCGGGGAACAGCTCGCGACCGCCGGCAGCCGGCCGGAAGCGCTCGCCGGCTGACAGGCCTGCCTGACCTGACAGGCCTGACAGACCTGTGCCACGAGAAGCCCGACGGACGGCAACCCAGAAACCCGGACAGGCGGAGCCACCAGATGAAGCCAGACGAGGGAACCCCACGACAACGAGGAGGGGAGTTCGGGTGACGCCAACGGTGCGCGCCAACCCGCTGCGCGACCCGCGGGACC
This sequence comes from Protofrankia symbiont of Coriaria myrtifolia, assembly GCF_900634755.1. Lineage (NCBI taxonomy): Bacteria > Bacillati > Actinomycetota > Actinomycetes > Frankiales > Frankiaceae > Protofrankia > Protofrankia symbiont of Coriaria myrtifolia. Next base: position 15,775 of record NZ_CAAAFS010000136.1, on the reverse strand, counting down.
GCCGGCTGCCACGCCTGCCCGACCCATGCGCGTTGGTGGTCTTCGGGGTCACCGGCGACCTGGCCCGCAAGAAGCTCATCCCGGCCGTCTACGACCTGGCGAACCGGGGCCTGCTGCCGCCCGGCTTCGTGCTGCTGGGTTTCGCCCGGCGCGACTGGGACGACGACAGCTTCGCCGAGGTCCTCCGGGAGGCCGCACAGAAGGGCGCCCGGACGCCGTTCCGGGAGGAGGTCTGGGACCGCCTGGCCTCGTCGGTGAAGTTCGTCCAGGGGTCGTTCAACGACGACCAGGCCTTCGACACGCTCGCGAAGACCCTGCTCGACCTCGAGCACAGCCACGGCATCCCGGGCAACGCGGCGTTCTACCTGTCCATCCCGCCGTCGGCGTTCCCGGTCGTCCTCAAGCAGATGCAGCGCACCGGGATGGCCTCGAACGAGGCGTCCGGCGGCTGGCGGCGGGTCGTGGTGGAGAAGCCCTTCGGCCACGACCAGGAGTCCGCCCGCGCCCTCAACGAGCTCGTGGACGACGTGTTCACCGCGCCCGACGTGTTCCGTATCGATCATTACCTGGGCAAGGAGACCGTTCAGAACCTGCTGGCGCTGCGGTTCGCCAACACCCTGTTCGAACCGATCTGGAACTCCCACTTCGTCGACTCCGTCCAGATCACCATGGCCGAGGACGTCGGCATCGGCACGCGGGCCGGTTTCTACGACGAGACCGGCGCCGCCCGGGACGTGCTGCAGAACCACCTGCTCCAGTTGCTGGCGCTGACCGCCATGGAGGAGCCGGTGAGCTTCAACGCCGAGGCCATCCGGTACGAGAAACTCAAGATCCTGCGGGCTGTCTCGCTGCCGGACGACCTTGCCAGCTACGCGGTGCGGGGCCAGTACGAGCAGGGCTGGCTCGCCGGCCAGCGGGTCCGGGGCTATCTGGAGGAGGACGGCGTCCCGGCGGGCTCGCGCACGGAGACCTTCGCCGCCGTCCGGCTGGGGATCGAGACCCGCCGGTGGGCGGGCGTCCCGTTCTACCTGCGCACCGGCAAGCGGCTGCCGCGCCGGGTGACCGAGATCGCCATCTCGTTCAAGCCGGCTCCACACCTGCCCTTCGACGCCACCGACACCTCCGAGCTCGGCCACAACCAGCTGGTGGTGCGGGTCCAGCCGGACGAGGGCGTGACGCTGAAGTTCGGCTCCAAGGTCCCGGGATCCGCGATGGAGGTCCGCAACGTCGCCATGGACTTCCTCTTCGGCGAGGCGTTCACCGAGTCGCTGCCCGAGGCGTACGAGCGGCTCATCCTCGACGTGCTGCTCGGGGACGCGACGCTGTTCCCGAACAACGCCGAGGTGATCGAGTCGTGGCGGGTGATCGACCCGATGGAGGACTTCTGGGCCGGCTCCGCCCCCCACCTCTACCGGGCCGGGACGTGGGGGCCTGCCGCCGCCGACGAGATGCTCGCCCGTGACGGGCGCTGCTGGAGGCGACCGTGACAACCCTGTGGGACACCACCGGCACCGACGTGGTCAGGGCGCTGGCGGCCGAGCGGCGCTCGGCCGGCGCGCTCGCCTTCGGCCTGGCCCTGACCCTGGTGGTCGTGGTGGACGAGAAGCACGTCAGCGCTGCCGAGAGCGCGGCGACGACCGCGGCGGCGGCCCACCCGTGCCGGCTGCTCATCATCGTGCGCCGCCAGCTGGACGCCCCCAACTCCAGGCTGGACGCGGAGGTCTCCATCGGCGGGCGGCTCGGCCCCGGTGAGGCCGTGGTCATGCGGATGTACGGCCGGCTCGGCCTGCACGCCGAGTCGGTGGTGCTGCCGCTGCTCGCGCCGGACGCGCCGGTGGTGACCTGGTGGGACGGCGAGCCCCCGGACCGGATCGCCTACGACCCGCTGGGCGTCTTCGCCGACCGCCGGGTCAGCGACGCGGCCGCGGCCCCCGACCCGGTGGCGGCGCTGCGGCGCCGCGCGGTGGACTTCGCGCCCGGCGACACCGACCTGGCGTGGACGCGGCTGACCGGCTGGCGGACGCTGACCGCCGCCGCCTTCGACTCGATCACCGAGCAGCCACGGTCGGTCACCATCGCGGGCAGTCCGACGGACCCGAGCGTCTGTCTGCTCTCCGGCTGGCTCGCCGACCGCCTGCACGTGCCGGTCACGGTGTCCGAGACGGTGTCCCGGGGCGGGCCGACCGAGATACGCGTCGACTTCGACCACGACGATGAGCTGACGCTGGCCCGTCAGGACAGCCACACCGCGCTGCTGCGCCGGCCCGGCCGGCCCGACCGCGCCCTGCCGCTGCCCGAACGCGGCCTCGGCGACCTGCTGGCCGAGGAACTGCGCCGGCTCGACGACGACGAGCCCTACGCGGACGCGCTGTCGGCCTGGAGCGGGATAGCGGGGCTGGCCTCCCGGCCGGCGGTCCGCGAACACGTCTGGCGCGACCCGATGGCGCCGGAGAACACCGGGGCCACGGACAACAGTGGCGGCGGTGCCGACGGTGTAGACGGTGCCGACGGCAACGGTGCCGCGGGGAGCGCGGGCGGTGCGGGGGCGACAGCCACGGCAGGCCCGGCGGACCCGGCCGTCACCACCACGCCGGGGACAAACCCGGCGGGCAACGGCGCCAGGGCATCCGGCTGATGAGCACGTCACCCGAAGTCATCGTCCATCGCGACCCGGAACTGCTGGCCACCGCGACCGCCGCCCGGCTGGTCATCAGCCTGCTGGACGCGCAGGCCACCCGCGGCAGCGCGTCGGTGGTCCTCACCGGTGGCGGTATCGGGGTGGCCACGCTGCGGGCGGTGCGCGACAGCCCGCTCGTCGAAACGGTCGACTGGAGCCGGGTGGACGTCTGGTGGGGCGACGAGCGTTTCGTGCCTGCGGGCTCGGCCGACCGCAACGACCGGCAGGCCCGTCAGGCGCTGCTCGACGCACTCCCCCTCGATCCGGCCCGGGTCTTCCCGATGGGCAGCGCGGACGCCGCTGACGGCACCGGCGCGGCCACCGGCACCAGCGCTGTCACCGGCACCGACGCGGCGGAGTCCGCCGCGACCGCCTACGCCCGGCTGCTCGCCGAGTACGCACCCACCGGGGCCGCCGCGGCCGCGGGCACGGTGGCGGTCCCGTCCTTCGACGTGTTGCTGCTCGGGGTCGGGCCGGACGGGCACGTGGCTTCGCTCTTCCCCGGTTCCTCGGCCGTCCACGCCCGTACCGCCACCGTCGCGGTGCATCATTCCCCGAAGCCGCCGCCCACCCGGATCTCGCTCACGCTGCCCACGATCCAGGCGGCGCACGAGGTCTGGCTCCTTGCCGCGGGCGAGGCAAAGGCGGACGCGGTGGCCCGCGCGTTCTCCGGCGCGGCACCGGCCGATATTCCGGCGGTGGGGGCGCGCGGCCGGCAACGCACACTGTGGCTGGTGGACCGGGCCGCCGCGGCCAGGCCCGTCAGCGCCGGGGCATCGCCGGCGCGCCGGGTCTCAGCGGGATGAGCCTCCCCCGACCAGAACGCTGTCGTCTACAGTCCTGACAGCGTAAAGATCTTCATCTCTGGCGGCGGAGCCGGCCAGCGGGGCCCGGACAGTGATCGTCGTGTCCAGGCCCCGCCGGCCGGACGGCACGCGCCGGCTGTGCGCTACCACGCCGGCTACGCGGTACCGCCGCGCGGCTGTGTGTGCGGTGTCGTGCGGCTGTGCGGTGTTGTGCGGCTATGCCGCCGCGTGGCTATGCGGTGCCGCGCAGCTTGGCCAGCGCCTCGGCCAGAATCGCCTCCCCGTCCTTCTCGTTGCGCCGCTCCCGAACGTAGGCGAGGTGAGTTTTGTACGGTTCGGTCTTGGGCGGAGCGGGCGCGTTGTCGCGGTCACGACCCGCCGGGAAGCCACAGTTCGGGCAGTCCCAGGTCTCGGGAATCGTGGCGTCCGCGGCGAACGACGGTCTGGTCTCGTGATTGTTGGCGCACCAGAAGGAAATCCGCTGTCGCGGGGCCGTCTCACCGCGTTCGGCTTCCCCCATGGGTCCCGCCCCTACCCGACTTCCTCTGATGGCGTTACCACCTGCCACGGTCCGCATGCTCCTTTGTCTCGTCCCGCTGATTGACTCCGGATCCGGCCCCCCAGCCGCCAGCCGGCCTGACCGAGTGTAAGACGAGAAGGCCCGATCTCGTCGCACCGACCACCATCGGTCACCCTCACAGTCCGCCCTGGTGACCGAACGCCGCCGCCGCTCCTCTCGGAGCGCCCCGCGGATCCATCCTCAATCGATTTCGCTCTGTCACTGGGAAGCGGCCTCCGAGCACGCGACAGGCATGATCGCATACCCTTCGGCCGGAGTACTGGGAAGCGGCCTCCGAGCACGCGACAAACCATGATCGCATAACCTCTGCCCAGACGCCGAACGGCAGTCGCCCTGACAGGCCCGGCAGAGCACCCGCGGCAACACCCTTGCCCACGCCACCCCTGCCCACGCCACCCCGAGGACGGGTGGCGTGGGATGCTTGAGGGGCTTTTCGGGCGGCTAGGCGATGCCGAGGGAGATGGCGGTGGGGTCGGCTGCGTCCAGTGAGGGGACCCGCAGAAAGCCACGGACGTTGGCGCTGTGGAAACGTGGCGTGACGGTGACCGCGAGTGGAATGATCGCGGCATCGGTGAGCAGTTCCCGCTCCAGGTCGCCCCAACGGGTGGACAGCGCGGCCGGGTCACGCTCCCCGAGGGCGTCCCGCAGCAGCTGCGCGATCCGGTCGTTGCGGTATCCGCCGTCGGCCGGCCGAGAGCCCGACCACTGCGGCTCCAACAACGGCTGGAACACGCTGCGCCCGGCATTGCCGAACCACTGCGGCGTCACCCTGGTCAGGGCGAGGTCCCAGCCCACCGTGCTCGACGGGACAGCGACGCCCGGGTAGTCCGCGGCGGGGACCGCCTCGACCCGCAGCGTCACCCCCGCGCGGGCGAAGGCGTCCCGCAGCGCCGACGCGACGGCGGCGTCCTCGGCGGAGTCCGTGGTGAGCAGGACCAGGGTGGTCAGGGGGCCGCCGTCGGCGGCGGTCCGTGTCCCCTCCCGGCAGCGCGCCGGATCGCCCGTCGACCCCAGCGTCGGGAACGGGTCGCGCGACTGGAAACCGGTCATGGCCGGCTGCAGCATCTGCGCGGTGGTGGTGGCCAGGACGGGCCCGCCCAGCGCCGCGGCCACGGCGGCGCGGTCCACGCAGTACACCAGCGCCTGCCGGACGCCGCCGCCGCCCAGCGCCGCCGACGCCGGGCCGTGCAGGCCGACGGTGAGCAGCACGGTGGAACCGGGGCCGTCCGTGGACAGCCTGCCGTCGGCCTGAGCATCCAGCGCTGTCACGTCGGCGGCGGGGACAGTGCTGTCCATCGCCATGTCCGCCCGGTCCGCGTCTATCTCGGCCTGGGCGGTGGCCGCGTCAACGCCGGTACGCACCGTGACATGATCGGCAAGTGCCGGGCGGATGCCGTCGGACGAGGCAACCCATGCCGGGTTGCGCGACAGCCGATAGCTTTCGTCACCGAGCGTGTTACCGAAGTGGTACGGCCCGTCGGAGATCAGGTTCTCCAGGTACTCGGGCGAGTTCGGGGCGTAGACGAGGGCCTCCAGCGGCACCGGTGAGGCCGCGGGCAGGGCCAGTACGTCGGTGAAGTCCGCGGCCGGAGCGAGCAGGTGGAACTCGATCGAGTCGTCACCGATGACCTGGACGCCGTCGATACCGCGACGTTCGATGAAGTCACGCACCCCCTCGGGCGGGGTCTTCATCAGTTCGTCACAGTAGGTGGCGAAACCGACGACCGTCGCGGCGAAGTAGCCGCGCATGGGCGACGGGTTCGGCGGCGTGCACAACCGCTTGATGCCGCGGGCGACATCGGTCGCGGTGACCCGCCTGACCCCGGGGGTGTCCCAGCGCGCGGACGGGCGCAGGGTGACGGTGTGGGTCTTCCCGTCCTCGCTGACCACCGGCGGCCCGACGGCCAGGTCCGGCAGGGGCGCGGCGGTGAAGACCGGGTCGGGGCTGGCCCGGTAGGAGTAGAGCTGACGGGAGACCAGCCGCAGCAGCATCCGCGAACCGGCGTCCGTCGCCCAGCCCGGGTCGCCGCTGGGCATCGCCCCGGTGACCAGGCGCAGGGTGCCACCCGGCTTGTCCGTTGGATCACTGGTGACCGTGGGTGTAATCGAAGTCACCGGTGCGGGTGCCGGCTGCCCACCACCGCCGCAGGCCACGACCGTGGCAAGGACAACCAGGCAGAGGAGCCGGGCCGGCATCCAGGTGCGTCGGCGGCTGCTCACTCCTTGAGCAGGAGGCCGAGGCCGATGATGCAGGTGAGCCAGATCAGCCCAATCATGACCGTCAATCGGTCGAGGTTCTTCTCCACCACCGAGGAGCCCCCGAGCGAGGAGGAGACACCGCCGCCGAACAGGCTGGACAGCCCGCCTCCCTTGGCCCGGTGCAACAGAACGAGCAGCATCAGAAGCACACTCGTGATGATCAGGACAATCGACAGCCCAACAGTCATCTCCGGACCCGCTCCCGTACCGTCATCCCGTGATCATGTAAGCCACTCAGCCCTGCCGCATCCTCACGCGGCGCGACAGGAGGCCCGACACGAGGAACCATGATCGCACCCCCTCCGGCCATACCCGCACCCTGACAGCCTCCGACGGTGCGAAGAAAGATCTTCGCACCGCAGTCGCCCATATCGATCCAACAGCCTCCGGCAGTGCAATGGACGATCATTGCACTACTTTCGGCGGGACTGGCTGGCGGCGATCCTGCCAAGCTACCGCACAGCGATCCCGCGGCCGGCACGGCGCATCACCATCAGATCAGGCCCGTCGGATCAGGCCCGTGCGAGCCGTGGCCCTCCGCCGGGCCGCCATGACGCCCTACGGTACGACACCGAGCGAGGCGAAGTCCGTCATCATGAACCCGGGCGAGTAATGGATGTTGGTAAGCCGGCTGCTGTAGACGTTGAGCGCCCGGTCGTAGAGCAGCGGGACGTAGGCGGCGGACCCCACGATCGCCCGGTCCATCTGCGTCCACCGGCTCGCCGTGTCCTCGCTGTCAGCGGTCCCGATGCCCTGCTCCAGGCCCTGGTCGACCGCGGGCAGGGCCAGTTCGGCGACGTTGGTGTTGTGTTGCGGCCGGATCGAGCCGCTGGCGGCGAGCGGGGCGAGGAACGCGTACGGCGTCGGCCGGGTGGCCGCGCCGGCGGCCAGGACGAGGCCGTACTTCATGGTGTGGACCTGATCGGGGCTGTCCACTGCCGCGGTGTACCCGGCGTCGTCGAACTTCGCGACGGTGATCGTGATACCGACCCGGGCGAGCGCGACGCGGACGGCTTCGGCCTGGGCGAGGGAGAGCGGATCCGACCGGGTGACCAGGGTGGTCGCGAAGCCGTCCGGCCGGCCGCAGGAGTTCAGTTCCGTTTTTGCCTTTGCGAGGTCCCCGCTGCCGTCGGGGCTCGGGAAGAGGTCGAACCAGGAGAAGGAGTGCACCGGCGGGGTGAGCATCGTGGCCGCGATGTCGCCCCCGACGAGGGGGCCGCCCCGCGCGGTCTGTTGTGCGCTCTTGTCCACCGCCCAGGCCACGGCGTTGCGGCAGGCGAGGTTGTCCAACGGCGCGACCTTGGTGACCACGGCCAGGTAGCGCAGCCCGCCGGTGGCCTCGCTGGTGGTGCGGGCCGCGCGCAGGCCGGGATTCGCGCTGATCCGGGCGGCGGCCTCGGCGCCCACGCCGCTCTGGTCGGCGGCGATGTCGGCCTGGTCGGTCAGGATGCGGCTGTCGATGTCGGCCGCGGCGAGCCCCATGCGTTCGACGACGCGGTCGGGGTGGGCGGGGCGGTTCGGGTCGGTCTGCCGGTCCCACCGCGGGTTGCGCGCGAGGGTGAGGGATTCACCCGGACGATAGTTTTCGATCTTGTATGGTCCGGATGCCACCGGACGGGATCCGTACCCGGCGCCGGTGTCGTGCGCCCGCGGTACCGGCGTGGAGACCGGGGAGGCCATCAGGAGGTTCCAGTCCGCGAACGGCCGGTTGAGCCGGAACGTGATGGTCTTCTCGTCCGGTGTGGTCACCGAGGCCAGCCCGAGACGGTCGGGTGTGGGATCGGTGTAGGGACCCCGGTAGGGGTTCTTCTCGTCCTGGAGAAGCCGCACCACCTCGCCGGCGCCGGAGCTGGCGTCGGAGCCGCCGCCGGCCAACTCCGGGGCGAAGGCCCGCTCGATCCCGTACTTGACGTCCCGGGATGTGATCGGGGTGCCGTCCTCGAAGGCCAGCCCCTCCCGGAGCGTGTACGTCCAGGTGCGCAGGTCCTTTGAGGACGGCACCTCGGTGGCGAGATCACCGGCCAGCTTGACCACGCCGGGGCTGGGCGCGTATGTCACCAGCTGCCGGGAGATCCACCGCTGCTGGTTCCAGCAGTGGAGGGACGCGGTGCGCTGGGGATCCCAGGAGTCGCAGTCGACGGTGGCAAGCACCCGCAGCGTCCCGCCGTCGCGCGGCGAGGCGGCGATGACCCGGTCACTGATCGCCGTGGGTGGGCCTGACGGGTCGGACGGGGCTTGCCGACGGCCTCCCCCACCCGTGCAGGCGGCGAGAAGAAGGCCGAGGACAACCATGACGGTTCCGGCCCGGATGATCGCGCGACAGCGCGGCATGGCCCTGGCGACCACTTGGGTTTGCGCCCCTTCCCGGTGGGACCGCACCCCACCACCGCAAGCCACCCAAGCACACCCCGGGCCGGCCGTGTCCGTCGGCTGTTCCCCGCGGCAACGATCGCGATCACGGACCGCGCCGGCCGGCACAGCCCGTGATCGGCGTCACCGGTGTAACCGGTGACGGTTCGTGGTCGCCGTCAGCTCGGCGGGGCGCTGCGGACGATCGCCGCGAAGTCCACCGCGTCCAGGCTCGCGCCGCCGACGAGTCCGCCGTCCACGTCGGGTTGGGTGAACAGCTCCGCCGCGTTGGAGCCCTTCACCGAACCACCGTAGAGAATACGGATGACCGCGGCGACTCCCGCGTCGAAACGCGCGGCGAGCCGCCCCCGGATCGCCGCGCACATCTCCTGCGCGTCGTGGGCGGAGGCGGTCCGCCCGGTGCCGATCGCCCACACCGGCTCGTAGGCGACGACCAGCGTGCGTGCCTGCTCCAGGGTGATCCCGTCCAGGGAGCCGTCGAGCTGCGCGAGGACATAGGTGGCATGGTCACCGGCCACCCGCACCGGCTCGGGCTCGCCCACGCACAGGATCGGGGTGATCCCGTGCGCGTAGGCGGCCCGCGCCTTGGCCGCCACCAGGGCGTCGTCCTCGTGATGGTTCGCGCGCCGCTCGGAGTGGCCGACCACCACATAGCTGCATCCCAGCCGGGCGAGCAGGGGCCCGCTGATGTCCCCGGTGTGGGCGCCGGAGCTGTGCGGGGAGAGGTCCTGCGCGCCATAGCCGATCGCGAGCCTGTCCCCGTCGACGAGGGTCTGGACGCTGCGCAGGTCGGTGAACGGGGGCAGGACGACGACCTCGGCATTGTCGAGCTCGACCGGCTTGAGGTCGAAAGCGATCTTCTGAACCAGCGCGATCGCCTCAAGATGGTTGAGGTTCATCTTCCAGTTGCCCGCGACCAGGGTGCGCCGACCCGTCCCCCGGGGCTTCTTCTCGTTCTTGTTCTTCTCGTTCTTGTCACCGGCCATCTCACACCTCCGAACCAGGAAGCCGGGCCTCCGGCCGCGTGAAAGAAACATCGTCGCGCGGCCTTCGGTCATCCAGAGCGGCGAGGCCGGGCAGGGTCTTGCCCTCCAGATACTCGAGGCTGGCGCCGCCACCGGTGGAGATGTGGGTGAACGCCTCCTCGCCGATGCCGAGGGTGCGCACGGCCGCGGCCGAGTCACCGCCGCCGACGACGGTCAGACCGTCGAGCCCGGCGATCGTCTCGGCCACCCCACGGGTGCCGGCCGCGAACGGCGGGAGCTCGAACACACCCATCGGGCCGTTCCAGAAGACGGTGCGGGCGGTGCGCAGCCGGTCGGCGAACAGGGCCACCGACGCCGGCCCGATGTCGAGGCCCTTGCGGCCGGCGGGGATGGCTCCGGCCGCCACCACGGCGGTGGGCGCGTCGACGGAGATCTCGTCGGCCACCACCACGTCGGTGGGCAGCACGATCCGGTCACCGCCTTCGGCGAGCAGCTCCTTCGTGGTGTCGATCAGTTCCGCTTCCAGCAGTGACCCGCCGACGCCGTGGCCCTTGGCGGCCAGGAAGGTGAAGCACATTCCGCCACCGATGAGCAGGGCGTCGACCTTCGGCAGCAGCGCCCGGATCACTCCGAGCTTGTCGCTGACCTTCGACCCGCCGAGGACGACGACGTAGGGACGGGCCGGGCCGCTGGCGAGGGTGCGCAGCACCTCCAGTTCCCTGAGCACGAGCTGCCCGGCCACGTGTGGCAGCCGCTCGGGCAGGTCCACGACGCTGGCGTGCGCCCGGTGGACCGCGCCGAAGGCGTCACCGACGTAGTAGTCGGCCAGCCCGGCGAGCTGGTCGGCGAACGCGGCCCGCACGGCCGCGTCCTTGCTGGTCTCCCCCGGGTGGAACCGGAGGTTGTCCAGCAGCGCGATCTCACCGTCGCCCAGCCCTGCGACGATCTTCTGCGCATGCGTGCCGGCGATGTCGCCGGTGCCGTCCCCGGTGAACGCGACCGGCTGGCCGAGCAGCTGCGCGAGCCGGCCGGCGACCGGGGCGAGCGAGTACGCCGGGTCGGGTGTGCCCCTGGGCCGTCCCAGATGGGAGGAGACGACCACCCGGGCACCCCGGTCCAGCAGCGCCCGGATGGTGGGCACGCTGGCGCGGACCCGTCCGTCGTCGGTGATCCGGGGTGTGTCGCCGGAACGGTCCAGCGGAACGTTCAGGTCGCTGCGGACGATGACTCGCCGCCCGCCGACCTGTAGATCGTCAATGGTCGTCACGCCGTTACTCCGAAGTCCTAACCGGCCTCGGGCGACGCGACCGTGATCTCGTCGGATCCTGTCGCGTCGCCCGAGGCCACCAGAAGTCGCCAACTCTCCACCCGACCAGAGGCAGTGCGACGATCTTCATCGCACTGCCCGAGGCCACCAGGGGAGCTACCGCCGAGGGCGACGCGACGATCTCCTTCGCGCCGCCGGGGGCCATCAGGGTCTCCTGCCCCGATGCCCTACAGGCGTCCGCCGACGAGGGCGGTGAGGTCCACCAGGCGGTTGGAGTAGCCCCACTCGTTGTCGTACCAGCCGATGACCTTCACCTGGTTGCCGCTGGCCATGGTGAGCAGCGAGTCGAACGTGCAGGACGCAGCCGTCCCCACGATGTCGGAGGAGACGATCGGATCCTCGGTGTAGACGAGGATGCCCTTGAGCGCGCCCTCGGCGGCGGCCCGGTACGCAGCGTTGACCTCCTCGATCGTGACCTCACGCTTGAGCGTGGCGACCAGGTCGGTCACCGACCCGTCGAGGACGGGAACACGCATCGCCAGTCCGTCCAGTTTGCCCTTGAGCTGCGGCAGTACCAGGGACGTCGCCTTGGCCGCACCGGTCGTCGTCGGGATGATGTTCTGGGCGGCGGCGCGGGCGCGGCGCAGGTCCGAGTGCGGGAAGTCGAGGATGACCTGGTCGTTGGTGTAGGCGTGCACGGTCGTCATCAGGCCGCGCTCGATGCCGAAGGCGTCCTCGAGAACCTTGGCCAGTGGCGCCACGCAGTTGGTCGTGCAGGAGGCGTTCGACAGGATCGTGTGCTTCGCCGGGTCGTAGACGTCGTCGTTCACGCCGATGACGACGGTGAGGTCCTCACCCTTGGCCGGCGCGGAGATGATCACCTTTTTCGCGCCCGCCTCGAGGTGCTTGCGCGCGTCCTCGGCCTTGGTGAACCGGCCGGTGGACTCGACGACGACCTCGACCCCGAGGTCCCCCCAGGGCAGGGCCGCCGGGTCACGCTCGGAGACCACCTTGAGGAAGCCGTCGCCGACCTTGATCCCGCCGTCGGCGGGACTCACCGACTCCGACAGTGTGCCCAGCGTAGTATCGTACTTGAGCAGATGCGCAAGTGTCCTGTTGTCGGTAAGGTCGTTCACTGCAACGATCTCTATGTCGTTACGCTTACTAGCCTGAAGCGCCCGCCAGAAGTTGCGGCCGATACGGCCGAAGCCGTTGACACCCACTCGCGTAACCACGTCAGGGAACTCCTCTATCGTCGATGCATTCCGTTGTCGCAGTGAGCCTAAACGACTTTGAGGGTCACCGGCCGGCATCCTCACAGATCGGCGCCTGCCGTGTCCAGAACTACCCAGCTCGACTCTTTTTTCAATTCTGGTAGACTGCGGGATGTTTTGACCCCGGCCGGGCGGGCGATCAGCTGGCGATCAACACGATCCGTCGACCGCCACAATCCCGACCGATACAGCCTGACCGATACAGCCTGACCGATACGGCTGATCAACGCGGCCCGACCAGGACGGTCACGGAGGGGCAGCGCAGGCCATCGACGATGGGCGTTGCTCAGCACTGTTGGGCGACCACCTACGTCGCACGGCCGTTACGGCCCTACCACCGGAACGTCATCGGCCCTCAGCGGTGCCTGCGGCTGTAACACCAGTCACACGGATACCCACTGCCCCGCAATATCCCCTTCCCCGGCCCCTTACGTGGCGGACACCACATCGCCGTACCCTGCCGGGAGAGACACCATGCCGTGTCTTTCTGCCACCATCCCCTCACTCCCATCCCGTCACCACCGGCCACCGGCCGGGCCCCGGGACGGCTCCCGGGAGCACCCGATCCCGACAGCGGTGGGGCCGCGGCGGCACCGATCGCGCCGGTCGACGCCGTACAGCCGGTCACCACGACACCCCGAGCGAAGGCACTCCGGGTATCCGGGTAGCCAGACAGCCCAGCACACCACCCGCCCACCGTCTGTTGAGATGCTGCCAGGCATCCATCGTCATCTGGTTGTGAAAATTACGTCCGGTATTCCGCCGGGGCCGGAAATCCCGTCCGATGAATACCGTCTCGGCCGGATCTCCCCGTCCAGTAGGGGATACCGACGGATTCGCCGGGAGGTCTCTTACGGCCCCACCGGGACGCTGTGCGTGGTTTCAGGAGCGGGACACAATACGGCTGGACGTTCCCACTGGCCGGGAGTTCGGATACCCTCTGGATTCGAGCGGAACCAGCCATCGGACGCCGTCGGCGCGGCGAACTAATACGTCCGGGCACCGATCGGCCAACAACCGGAGTTCGCCCGTCACGGATACCGGACAATTGGGAGTGGACGCACCCGCCGGACGCACCCTAAGCTCCGAAACAGTTCAGCGGACGACCGGCCTTCCAAAGAGGTGGAAAGACGCTGGATGTTGGTTGTCACCCACACTCCAAGTTGGTCTCCGGCGGCGCGCGATAATGCCCCTTTTTCGCGTCGCCGGGGACCTTTCCGAGGGGGCCATGAGCTCCTCGGTGGCCGGCTGACCGTGCCCCGGCCACCGAGGTCGAACTGGTATCGGCGATCCCCGCCTCCGTCCCCACTCACCCCACCGGGGTGGGGATCGCCGATACCGCACAGCGGGTGCGGCGGCGCAGGTTACGGCGACAGCCCCCGGTCGTGCGACCTGCGCCGCCGCACCCTTACCGCGCCGGTCCAGGGCACCGGCCGCCAGCACCGACGCCACCGTGCCAGGAGCGGGCCCGGCGGTGTCCGGAAGAACGGGATACGGCCATGACGACGTGCCGGAACACTCCCCACGAAAAGCGCACCGCGAAATGAGCCGGTCGGCGCTGCCGGTGCGGGTTCACCTGTTGGTGCGCACCGAGGACAGAATTCTTCTCGCCACCGGCGACGAGACGTCGCCGGCATGCTGGCGGCTGCCGGCCGGAAATCTTCAGGGGCAGGCCGCCGGCGACGCCGCGGTCCGGCTGGCGCGCGAACAGGCGGCGCTGCTGACAACGGTCGAGGATGTCCGGCTGGAACACGTGGCGCATCACTGGGCGGACGACCGAGAACAACTTGGGCTGTTCTTCCACGTCACCCGAACGTACGGCGCCACCGGCGCCCACGACCCGGCCGCCCCCGGCGTCCCCCGCCGGCCGCGCCGGCTGGCCTGGCATCCCCTGGATGCCCTGCCCGAACGGTTCGCCCAGCCCGACCATGACGTCGTCACCCGCTGGGCGAGCGGGGAGTTCTTCTCGCACGGCGGCTGGACGGCCCGCCGGAGCACGACGATCCGCCCGTCTACCGGCGCCGTTCAGGCAGCACCTCAGACGGTCTCGGCTCAGACGGTCTCGACCAGACCGCCGTCAGCTCCCGCTGCCAGTTCTCGAGCGTGAACGGCGAGCGCACGAAGTGCCGCAGCGCCGCCCGCCGGTCCTCGAGCAGCGGCGGGACGGCGGTCAGTACCCGGGCCGTGTCGGCCCAGATCTCGTCCGTGGCGGACAGCGGCAACATCGTGATCCCGGGCAGCAGGCGGGCGACCTCCGCGATCCCGGGCAGGTCCGTGGCCAGCACCGGAGTGGCGACCGCGCACGCCTCGAGCACGACGCTCGGCAGACCCTCGTGATACGAGGTGACCAGCAGCAGCGACGCGGCGACCAGCAGCCGGGGCACGTCGTCCCGCTCGCCGAGCAGCTCGACACGGTCCCGCACCCCACCGGCGGACGCTCTGGCGAGCAGGTCCGCGGTCTCCGCCGCGTCCTGGCGCCCGACGATCTGTAGGCGGGCGTCCACCCCCCGCGCGCACAGCGCGACAAGTATGTCCATGGCACGGGCCCGGTTCTTGTTCGCCCCCGGCCGGCCAATGTGAATCATGACGACCGGGGTGCGCGTCCCTTCGGGAACACTCTCCAGCGCACGCCGGCGGGCCGCGATGGCGACACCGAACGGCTCGACCTCCAGCCCGTTGTAGATCACCCGGCAGCGTGGGTCGACCCGCCACTCCGGACGCCACAGCTCGCGCATGACCGCCTCGCACACGGCCAGCAGATCGGTCGCGTTCGCGTCGAGCGCCACCCGTCCCGCCTCGTGCCGCAGCAGCGCACCGGCGTTGCGCCCCCGCCGGTGAGTGCTGCCACCAGGCCAGCCGGTTCCGGCTGCGGCCCACCCGGTTCCGGCGGCGGGTCTTCCGGTTCTGCCACCGGGCCGGCCGGCGGTGTCACCAGGCCCGTCGTCCCTGACCCGGAAGTGCGCGACCCGGCGCGGCACACCGGCCATCCGGGCGATACCGAACACGAGCCCGGTGGCATCCGACGCGTACGCGTGGACGACCTGCGGGCGCACGCGGCGCAGCAGCAGGTAGAAGGTGAGCGGGAAGGCCGGGCCGAGCCGGCGGTAATACACCTCACCCCCGAGCGAACGGATCTCGTCGTCGAGGTCGCCCCGCCGGCCGCTGAGCGAGCAGAACACCAACCGGAACTCGTTCGGGTCGAGCCGGCGCATCAGCTCCACGGTGCGCAGCTGCGCCCCGCCCCGATTCATCTCCTCGACCAGGTACATCACCGTCCGTGGCTGCCTGTCGGGTGTCTCGGCCGACCCGGACGTACCTGCCTGCTCGCTCCCGACCGCCGACCGGCCTGGATCATCGGCCCGGCCCGGCCCGGCCAGACCCGCGGCGGGGCCCGCGGTGGAGGGAACGGCGGTGGACAGATCGGTCGTCATGACCGCCGCACCGCCTCGCCCGCGGCACTTCCGCCCACCCCGACGCAACCACCTGTGGCGAGGATGTCCCATCGGTCGTGGTCCCGGGTGGCGCTTCCGCTCAGCCCGACGGAACCGCCCACCCC
>NZ_CAAAFS010000135.1:1577-16571 GCF_900634755.1 Protofrankia symbiont of Coriaria myrtifolia | reverse complement strand
CCCCGACGGAACCACCCACCCCGGCATGACCACCCATCCCGACGCCGCCCTCCGGTGGCCGGCGCAACCGTACGTCCGTCGCGACGACGACCCCCATACCGCCCTCCCTGCTTCCCTCTTTATGCTTCCAAGCGTTCACGATCTCCATGCGGACGGAACGACCACGGCCACTCACCCTTCGGCCAGCACCTCTTCAGGCCTCTCCTGGGCTTCCAGGCACGCGAACACGAGTGATCTTCTGGCCCTCGACGGCTGCCCCGCACCTCCACCTCGGGTCCCGCGCCTCGGAACGGACCGGCTGCGCACCGACCCACATCCACGTCCAGCAGCAAAATTAACCTACAGGAATCGACATACTACCTTTGGCTACGATCGCAGGGCGGACTCTGACGGCGATAGCCGGGCCATGCGGTAGCCGGGCCACGGTGTCCCACAGGTACGCGCGGCCTTCACAGCGCGGCTCGACCAGGGCGACCGTGTCGGCCCCGGCTCGAGGACGCTGGCCAGGCCGCGCCGACAGCCGGCCTGGCCGGGCCTGTTCTGGCCAGGCCAGGCCTGCGGTCAGTGCTCAAGCAGGCCGGTGACCGCGGTCGCTGTCGCCGGATGACGGTCGAGCAGCCGAGCGATCTCGTCCCAGCTGATCTCGTCGTCGCCTCGGCCGGTGGGCGTGGGCTGGCCCTGCGTGGCAGTCGCGGGCCAGGCCGGGGCGAGGCTGAGCAGCGCCGCCACCGCGTCGGTGGTGGCCGGATGGGCGACGAGCAGGTCCGCTACCGGGCCAGCCGCCGGCCGCGCGGCCCGCGACGCGTCGGCCCCGTCGGCCCGCGCCCCGGCGGTCGAGGCGTCGGCCGCCGGGGCGCGGGCCGATGGCCGGGACGACCAGGGGGCGGTCCACGTGTCCAGCGCGGGAAGAGCCCCCGGGAACATACGGCCCGCCTCCCGCACCAGCATGGGCATGTGCTCGCCGGCGTGGTCCCCGCTCCCTGGCCGGCCACGCTGGCCACGCCGTTCGTAACGGATACGTATGGCTACCTGACCGGCGCTCCGGGTTCTGCTCGGTCCGCATCCAGCGCATAGCTGTTACACCTGTACGCGCCACTCACCGAGCGCCGCTCGGCCATCATCCACCTGGCTGTAGATTGCCGTGGCTGTCCGTTGGTGGGCTGGCGCGGCCGTTGGGCTGGTGTCAGAGGAGTTCGATCTCGGCTGCTATGGGCGGCGCGGCGTCGTGGTGTCCCGAGCGCTGGGTGGGCAGCCAGCAGCGGGTGTCGAGGACGGCGCGGGCGCGGCGGGCCACCAGCTCCCGGGAGAACGCGTCGTGGTCGACCAGGACGATCACGAGGTCGGCGGCGGCGACCTCCTCGGCGTCCGCCTCGACCAGGGCGACACCCGACGGCAGGCAGGAGGCGTCGACATGCGGGTCCGCGGCCCGCACGTCCGCGCCGAGCCCGGCGAGCAGCGCGGCGACCCGCACCGCGGAGGACTCCCGGACGTCACCGGTGTTCTTCTTGTAGGCCAGCCCGAGCAGCAGGATGCGGCTGCCGTTGACCGCGCTGCGCCGGCGGTTGAGCATCTCCAGAACCCGGCGCACGACATGGTCGGGCATGTGGTCGTTGACGTCGTTGGCGAGCTCGACGAAACGGAAGCTGCGCCCGAGGCTGCGCCGTACCCGCCACGACAGGTAGGAGGGGTCGATGGGCAGGCAGTGCCCGCCGACCCCGGGGCCGGGGGTGAAACGCAGGAAGCCGAACGGCTTGGTGGACGCCGCCTCGATCGCCTCCCACACGTCGACCCCGAGCTCGTGGGCGAACATCGCCAGCTCGTTCACCAGGGCGATGTTGACGTGGCGGAAGGTGTTCTCCAGCAGTTTGGTCAGCTCGGCGGTGCGGACCGAGGCCACCGGCACGGTCGTCTCGACGATCGAGTCGTAGAACGCCCGCACGGCTCGCAGGGACCGCTCGTCGATGCCGGAGATCACCTTCGGGGTGTTGACCAGGTTCCAGCTCGGGTTGCCGGGGTCTATCCGCTCGGGCGAGTAGCCGAGGAAGAACGACTCCCCGGCGGCGAGCCCCGAGGTCTCCTCCAGCAGCGGCCCGAACAGCTCGTCGGTGGTGCCGGGATAGGTCGTGGACTCCAGGATCACGGTGGCTCCCCGCCGCAGCAACGGCCCGAGGCTGCGCCCGGAGCTCTCGATGTAGGAAAGATCCGGGATGCCCTCACGCAGCGGGGTCGGGACGGTCACCACCGCGACGTCGAATTCGGACGCGTCCTGATAGCTCGATGACGCCCGGTAGCGGCCGCTGTCGATGGCCTCGGAGACGACCAGGCTCGGGATGTCCTCCACGTAGGACTCACCGTTGCTCAGCCGTTTGACCCGCCCTTCGTCCACCTCGATCCCGACCACGGACCAGCCGACCTCGACGGCCCGCATGGCCAGGGGCAGACCCACGTAGCCCTGCCCCACCACGACGAGCTTTCCGTAAAGATTCATAAGCAGAGAGTGACATATCGAATCGAGGTCAAAGCGGAAGCATGCCCCGTGTCGCGTCACAACCTGAAGGCCGCCGCCAGATGGCATCCGACGGACATCCGACACGGACCCCCGCGTGGACGAGCGGCGCGACACCGACATCCGGCGGTCACGATGCCAGCATCCCGCCATGGCGCCGATGCCGATGTCGGACGCGACATGACGAACACCGATCCACACTAGTAGTAGTCTCTCTACTACTTAATGTAGCCATCTTTCGATCTTCGATCAGACTCGGATCCAGCTGGCCACCAGCGGCACGGCCATGATTTTTCCGTGCCGGCGGCGGCGAAGGACCCTCCGGACCATCCCAAGGCGGTGGACGACGTGGCGCTTTCGGCAGCCATCGCACTCCTGATCACCGCGATCACGACACCGGCCGTGATCGCGGGCATGCGGCGCCTGGCCGTCATGGACACCGTGACCGAACGATCGTCACACCTGGTGCCCACCTGCCGGGGCGGCGGAGTGGCCATCGCCCTCGGCCTGTTCGCCGGCATGCTGGTACCCATCATCGACCCGGCCGTGGACGCCCCCGCCGAGCTGTTCACCGTGGTGGTGGCGGCGTCGCTGTTCGGCCTGCTCGGCCTCGCCGAGGACACCCACGGCGTGGCCGCGCTCCGCCGGCTCGGCCTACAGATGATCGCGGCGGCGCTGACGATCGTCGCCTGGGTCGCCGTGGCACCGCCCGACCTGCCGGTCGCGGTCATCCCGCTGGCCGCCTGCGCGGCGCTGGTGTGGATCGCCGGCTTCACCAACGCCTTCAACTTCATGGACGGGATCAACGGAATCTCGTCGGCCCAGACCCTGCTGACCGGCGTGGCCTTCGCCGTCATCGGGCACCGCAGCGGCCTGGACTTCCTCACCTACGGCGGGGCCATGGCGGCCGGGGCCGCGCTCGGCTTCGGCCCCTACAACTTCCCGCGGGCCAGGATCTTTCTCGGCGACGTGGGCAGCTACGCCCTTGGCGCGCTGATCGCCGTGCTGGCGCTGCTGGCCGTCGCGCACGGTGTGCGGCCCGACGCCGTCGTCGCCCCGCTGCTGGTCTACCTCGCGGACACCTCCTGCACGCTGCTGCGGCGGGTGCGCTCCGGCCAGCTCTGGTACGCGCCGCACCGCGGCCACGTGTACCAGCTGCTCACGGTAGCGGGATGGTCGCACACCCGCGCGACGCTCGCGGTCTCCTCGGTCACCGCGGCGACCGCCGGCCTCGGCATCGTGATCTACAGTGCCGACGTGGCGGCGCGGGTGGCCGCCGGCATCGCCGCCGTCCTGCTCGTCCGGATGTATCTGCTGCTTCCCCGCTACCTTGACGGCAGGCGGCGACAGCCCCGGGCCGGTGCCGCCGCGCCCGGCCGGCACCGGGCCACGAACCCGAAGATGAGTGGGCACGGCGAGGCCCTGCACAACACCACCCCCGCGGTGTGACAGCCCCGGACGGCAACAACCACAATGATCACGAGAATCCCCGGGCCGCGATGACAGCCGCCCGCACGCCCGGCACGCCCGGCACGGGTGGGCCCGCCGGCCCCGCGGCGTCGTGGCACATCCTGATCGTGTGCACGGGGAACCTGTGTCGATCGCCGATGGCCCAGTACCTCGCCACCGCGTTGTTACAGGAGGCGCTGGGTACCGTCGCCGCACCCGGGGTGACCGTCACCAGCGCCGGTACCAGCGCACGTGACGGCACGCCCATCCACCCGCACGCCGCGTCCGTCCTGGCCTGCCGTGGTCTCGACCCGCGTGCTTTCACCACCCGCCGCCTGCACGCCGGGCTGCTCGACAGCGCCGATCTGGTGCTGTGCGCGGAGCGCGGGCACCGCGCGGCCGTCGTGACGACCGCGCCGAAGACCGTCAGCCGTACCTTCACCCTGCGGGAGTTCGCCCGGGTGACCGCCGGGCTCACACCCGCCGACATCAGCCCGGACACCGCCTACCCGGGCGGGGCCCGCAACCTGGGCGGAGCCCAGCCGGCCACCGACCCCCTCCGCCGAGAGCCGCTGCCCCCGGCTCCGGAGACGATCCGGATGTGTGGCCAGGCCCTTGTCTCCCGCGCGTTGGCCCGCCGCGGCCTCCGCCGCCCCGCGGCTCCCGCTGACGACGACATCCCCGACCCGATCGGATCGACGGTCGAGACGTTCCGGATGTGCGCCGAACAGATCGGCGAGGCGCTGGCCCAGCCGCTGGAGCTGCTGGCCCGTGCCGCGAGCGGCATCGCCCGATGATGCGGACAGCGCGACAGACGGCGTCCGCAACCGTCCATACCGAGCGTGGCCCGGATCAGGCCAGATCCGGATCTGGCCTGATCCGGGCCTACTGGTCGTTGAGTACGCTTTTTCGGCCGTTAAGCGTATCCGACGACAAACAGACAGCGATCTTCCCCGGCGGCCGTCGCCCACCCACGGGCACTGTCGTCCGCATAGTTACCTGTGGTTACATAACTGGTGTTCTGGACGACGGCATCGGTAACGGTTGCGTCTGCGGCAACGACAGCGGTTGCGACGGCGGCAGCCCTCGCGACAGCGGCGGTTGTGACGGCACCGGCTCCACCGGCGACGATGGCACCAGCGGCACCGATGATGGTGGCGCGGACGGCGGTACCGGCGCCGGCCGGGACGGATGGGCCTGCTGGGGTGGGCGGACCTTCTGGGTCCACTGCCGCAGCCAGGGCAGAACCCGCTCACTGGCCATGGGCGGCGAGATGAAGTAGCCCTGCGCCTCGTCGCATCCCCAGGCCGCCAGCAGCGCCCATGACCCGGCCGTCTCGACGCCTTCGGCGACCATCCGCAGGCGCAGGGTGTGCGCCAGGGCGAGCGTCGATCGGACGATCTCCCCGGCCGCGGGGCTGCGCTCGACGTCCCGCAGGAAGGCACGGTCCAACTTGAGCTCGTCCGCGGGGAGATCCCGCAGGTAGGCCAGGGAGCAGTAGCCACTGCCGTAGTCGTCGAGGCTGACCCGCACACCGAGCGCGCGCAGCCGGGCGAGAGTGTGCTGCGCGCGCTCCCGCTGCGTCATCAGGGAGTCCTCGGTGATCTCCACGCAGAGCGCGGACGGGCAGACACCCGCCTCGCTGAGGGCTTCGTGCACGCCGGGGACGAAACCGGGGTCGACGATCACGGGCGCGGGCACGTTCACCGACACCGACAGCCGCGCTCCGGCCGCGTGCCAGCGTGCGCAGTCCGTGAGCGCCCTGGTGAGGATCTGCCTGGTCATGGTGGGCATCAGGCCGGCGGCCTGGATGTCGGGGAGGAAGGTGTCGGGCGTACGAATCCCGTCGACGGGATGCCGCCAGCGCACCAGCGTCTCCATCCCGGTGACGCGGCCGGTGCGCAGGTCGGCCTTGGGCTGGTAGTACGGCTCGATCTCCCCGTTGCGCAGGGCGGTGCGCAGTTCGGCGCGCAGCCGCAGCCGGGCCGGGCCGGGCACAGCTCGAGTCGTACACCCGGTGGCCCGTGGACGACTTCTTCGCCTCGCCCAGGGCGGAGGTGGCGTTGCGCAGGAGCTCGGGCACGTCCTGGCCGTGATCGGGAGCGATCGCGATGCCGATGCTCGCCTCGACCGGTACCGGCGTGCCGGCGAGCGTGCACGGCTCCCGCAGGACGTCGCGAACGCCGGCCGCCGCGGCCTGTGCCCGTTCGGCGCCCGTGTTGCGCAGCAGCAGCGCGAACTCGTCTCCGCCGATCCTTGCCGCCAGGTTGCCGGCGCGTCCCAGTTTGCGGACCCGCCGGCCCACCTCGATCAGCAGCCGGTCGCCCTGCTCGTGGCCGAGACTGCTGTTGATCTCTCGGAAACGGTCAATATTGATCAGTAGTAACGCTCCGGAAGCGCGGCCGGGGCGTCCCGCGTCCTTCTGCTCCCGGTCCGGCTCCTGGTTCGAGTTCGGGTCCGGGTCCGGGTCCCGGCAGCGCGCCGGGCAGCCGTTGGAATATTCCTCGAACAGACGCGCGGCCTGGCCGAGAAATCCGTGCCGATTGGCGAGGCCGGTCAGCTCGTCGGTGCCCGCGAACTCGCCGCCGCGATTTTCTCGCGTACGGCACAACGACAGCATGGTCGCCGTGATCACGACCAGAACCAGCGAACACGCCGAGAGGACCATCCACAGACCGGCCTCGGTATACAGGGCCGTCCAACACACCAGCGACGTCGAGGCCGCTGTCCAGCCGACCAGGGTGGCCACGACAGCCCGCGGCCGGAGCGGACATGACAGGACGGCGCGCGCGGACGGCCACTGCCGCCGCGCCGGATCGGTGACGCGGCCGACCAGGCGGCCGATCGGATCCGCGACCGGGCGAACCGGTCGGCGGGACAGCCGGTCCCGCGTCGCGCGTCCGTCCGGGGCCCGGTGCCGGGTCCACCGCTCGGGCACGAACAGCGTCACCATTGGACTAATGATCTGCTGGCGGGATCCCGGCCGGCGCGGCCGCTGATGTCTACAGGCATTGATTCCCCTGAAATCCGGACTTGGGTGCTCTTGGCAGGCGGTCCGAGAGTAACCCGCCGGACTCGCCCGGTATGGATGAACTTCAGCTTCCGGAACAGGGCTGTTCAGCCTGCTAGTAGGCATTTCACGGCTGTTTCGACGGCCGTCGGACATAGTCCGGCCAGCAACACCCACGGCGTGGT
The DNA here is from genome assembly GCF_900634755.1 of Protofrankia symbiont of Coriaria myrtifolia. Lineage (NCBI taxonomy): Bacteria > Bacillati > Actinomycetota > Actinomycetes > Frankiales > Frankiaceae > Protofrankia > Protofrankia symbiont of Coriaria myrtifolia. Next base: position 9,421 of record NZ_CAAAFS010000135.1, on the reverse strand, counting down.
CTGCTGGAGAGGTCACAGCGTGGTCCGCCCCGGGCGCGGCGCGCGGGGCGCTCACCTCCCCCGGGCTGCGACGCTCCGCGGGGTCGCGGGAGCGGCGTTCGGCGGAGCGGTCCGAGCGGTCTGAGCGGTGATGTCGGTCGGCCGGCGTCCGTGGCCGCCGTAGTCGCCCGCGAGCAGGATCTCGACGATCCGCTCACCGGCGCGTCCGTCCCACAGCGCGGGACGCCGTGGCCGCGGGGGGCGGGCGAGCACCTCGGTCGCCACCGCCACAACCCGTTCGGGATCGGTACCGATGACCTGATTGGTACCTTCAGTGACAGTAATCGCGCGCTCTGTCGTGTCGCGCAGCGTCAGGCACGGGACGCCCAGGACGGTTGTCTCTTCCTGGACTCCGCCCGAATCCGTCAGGACGACCCGGGCGCCGGCCTGCAGGGCGAGGAAGTCGAGATAACCGGCCGGCGGGAGCGTGGTCACCCCCGCCGGCAGCCGCCCCTCGACCCGAGCCCGGGTCCGGGGATGCAGGGGGAACACCAGGGGACACTGCTCGGCGACTTTCCCGAGCGCGCCGAGCAGCCCCGCCAGGACGTCCGGGTCGTCGACGTTGGCCGGGCGGTGCAGGGTCACCAGTCCGTACCCGCCGGCGTGCAGCCCGAGCCGGGACAGAGTCGGCCGGGCCCGCGCGCGCTCGATGTTCGCCAGCAGGGTGTCGACCATGACGTTGCCGACGAGGTGTATCTGGTCGGGTCGGTAGCCCTCCCGGCGGAGGTTGCCGGCAGCGTCCGGCGAGGTGACGAACAGCAGGTCGGAGACCCGGTCGACCACCACCCGGTTGACCTCCTCGGGCATGGACCAGTCCCGGCTGCGCAGCCCGGCCTCGACGTGCGCCAGCGGGATGCCGGACTTGGCCGTGACCAGCGCGCAGGCGAGCGTGGAGTTGACGTCGCCGACCACCACGACGACGTCCGGGCGGACGGCGGCCAGCAGCGGCTCGAAGGCCGTCATGACCCCGGCGGTCTGGCCGGCATGGCTGCCCGAGCCGATGTCGAGGAAGTGGTCGGGGGCCCGCAGGCCGAGCTCGTCGAAGAACACCCCGCTCATCGCGGCGTCGTAGTGCTGACCGGTGTGTACGAGCGTGGTGGCGGCACCGCGCTCCACGGCCGCGGCCAGGACCGGCGCGACCTTCATGAAGTTGGGCCGGGCACCGGCAACGAAGAGGACATGCACGAGAGGACTCCCTGTTCGAGGCGTCGGACCGGCCGCCGGACCGGCTGGCGGTCGGATCGGCTGGCGGCCGGGCTGGCGGCCACCGCATCCACCGCCGGCCGGCCCCGCTGTCCGCGGGGTTCCTTTACCCGCGGGAGCCACTGCCTACGGGATCCACGGGATCCAGCGGCCCACCAGATGTAATTACTCCAGGTGACCATATCGGCGCCACGCCGGACGTGTATACACGGATCGTATCTGTTCGACTACGATAAGCTCTGTCGTACCGACTGCACGTTTTCCACGCCATCTCGTAGCCATCTCCTAGCCAGCTCGTACTCACTCGCACCTGGGAGCCAACCGTGAACTTCGCCCACATCGCGTGCGCAGCGCCGAGGTGGCTGCGGTGACCGGACCAGCAGGACCAACAGGAGCAGCGGTAGGACCAACAGTGGCGGCCGATACCGCGGGCCGCCGGCCGCTGCGCGTACTCCTGATCACCCACTACTTCCCGCCCGAGGTGGGCGCCCCGCAGGCCCGCCTCGCCGAGACGGCCCGGGCCTGGGCTGCGGACGGCCTCGACGTCACGGTCCTGACCGGGATGCCCAACCACCCCACCGGCGTCGTGCCGCCGGAGTACCGCGGCGCGTGGCGGCGGATCGAGCGACGCGACGGCTACCGGGTGATACGGACCTGGCTGTACGCCACCCCGAACGAGGGGATCGCCCGCCGGACCCTGTCACACCTGTCGTTCACGGTGACCAGCGTGCTGCTGGGCGGGCGGGCGGCCGGGGCGGCCGACGTGGTGGTCGTCTCGTCCCCGACCTTCTTCCCGCTCGGCTCGGCGTGGCTGCTGGCCCGGCTGCGGCGCGCACGCCTGGTGGTCGAGGTCCGCGACCTGTGGCCGGCGATCTTCGTACAGCTCGGCGTGCTGCGCGACCGCCGGGTCATAGCCGCGCTCGAACGGCTGGAGATGGCCGCCTACCGGGCCGCCGACGCCGTCGTCACCGTGACCGACGGCTTCCGGGACGACATCGTCGGACGCGGCATTCCCGCCGGCAAGGTCCACACGATCCACAACGGAGCCGACCTGAGCCGGTTCAGCCCGGCCGCACCGGCGGCTCTGCCGGCCCCGCCATCACCGCCGACCCAGCCAGCCCTCCCGGCACCGCCGGCACCGCCGGTCGCGGCGGAATCGCCGGTCGAGGCAAAGCCTGCGTCCCGAACGGAGCCGCTGGGCCCGCCGGCCGCGTCGCCCCCCGCCGGTTCCCCCTCGGCGGAGCCGGCGTCCCGGACGCTGCGTGCCCGGCTCGGCGCGCGCCCCGGTGACACGCTCGTCCTCTACATCGGCGCCCACGGCATCTCCCAGGGGCTGGTCTCGGTGGTGGACGCCGCGGCCGAACTCGCCCGGGATCCGGTGCACGTCGCCCTCGTCGGCGAGGGGGCCGATCGCGGACGGGTCGCCGACCGGGTCGCCGAGCTGGGGCTCACCAACGTCACCATGCTGCCCGCGGTCGACCGCGACGAGGTGCCCGCCATCGTCGCCGCGGCCGACATCTGCCTGGTCCCGCTGCGGGACGTGCCGCTGTTCGCCACCTTCATCCCGTCGAAGATGTTCGAGCTGCTCGCCGCTGGCCGGCCGGTCATCGGCGCGCTCGCCGGTGAGGCCGCCCGGATCCTCTCCGAGGCGGGCGGGGTCGTCGTCCCACCCGAAAACCCGTCGGCGCTGGCCCGGGCGGTCCGCGCCCTGGCCGCGGACCCGGCCCGGCGCGCCGCCATGGGCGCACAGGGCCGGGCCTGTGTGGTGGCGCGTTTCGACCGCCAGGCGCTCGCCCGCCGCTACCGTCACCTCCTCGAGGAGGTGACGGGCCGTGCGGTCGCCGTTCCGCGACAACGTCCATGCCCCGTGGACGACACCGCCGAGTTGCGCTGGCCACCGGTGCCACCACCCCGACTGGCAGCCGGACCGCCCGGACCGTCCCGACCGGCGACCGGACCGCCCGGACCGTCCCGGCCGGCTGGCGAGCCGCGCCGGCCAGCAGACGAACCATCCCAGCCTGTATCCGAACCGCTCCTGTCAATACCCCTGCCGCCTCTGCCGGCGGGCGGGCCGGCAGAGGCGGCGGAGGCTTCCGGCGTACCCGGCGAAACCGGCGTGCCCGGCACCTTCGGAACGACCAGCACCTTCGGAACGACCGGCGTCACGCCTGACATCACGACCGACGTCCCCGGGCAGCGAGGACGCGCATGAGGCTGCTGGTGACCGGCGGAACCGGATTCCTCGGACGCCGGGTGGTCGCGGACGCGGTCCGGGACGGGCATCACGTCGTTGGGCTCGCCCGCGGCGCGGCGGCCGCCCAGGCTCTGGAGCGCGCGGGCGCGCAGGTTGTCGCGGGCGATCTCGACGACCCCGCCTCGGTGGACGCCGCGTTCCAGGCCGCCAAGGGCGACGTCCTGGTCAACCTCGCCTCCCTCGGCTTCGGGCACGCGGACGTGATCGTGTCGGCGGCCGAGGCGACCGGGCTACACCGGGCGATCTTCATCTCCACGACCGCGATCTTCACGACGCTCCCGGCCGCGACAAAGCGGATCCGGACGGACGCCGAAAAGACGATCACCAGCAGCGGTCTCGACTGGACGATCCTGCGCCCCGCCATGATCTACGGAGGTCTGGACGACCGGAACATGGCTCGCCTGCTGGCCGTGCTGCGCCGCTCCCCCCTGCTGCCTCTGCCCGGTGGCGGCAGCCGCCTGCAACAGCCCGTCCACGTCGACGATCTCGCCGCCGCCGTGCTGGCCGCGGCCCGGCTGGAGGTGTGCGTCGGCCGTGTCTACAACCTCGCCGGGCCGGAGGCGCTGACCTTCCGGACGATCGTGGCGGAGGCCGCTGCCGCGGTCGGGCGCCGGGTCGTCACCGTTCCGCTCCCGCTGCGCGCCACGCTCACCGTGGCCCGCGGATACGAACGGCTGGCGGCCCGCCCACGGCTACGAGCCGAACAGATCGCCCGGCTCGCCGAGGACAAGGCGTTCCCGATCACCGACGCGGCCGCCGACCTCGGCTTCGCGCCACGGCCGTTCGCGCGGGGCATCCAGGCTGAGGCGGCGCTGCTGGCCGAAGGGCGCCGCTGACGTGACAGGCCTGCGTGACGTTACCGGCCCGCGCCCGCCGGCAGGCCGTGGGGCCACGGCCGCGGCCCGCGCCGCCGGTCACCCGGCGCCGAGCCTCAGCCCGGCCGGTGCCGGTGCCGGCACCGGAGATGGTTCGCTGGCCGCTGCCTCCCCCGCGGCGGCCACGGGTGTGCGGCCGGGCCGGTACCCGCGGGCCAGCCGGTACGCGCGGACCGTCCGGCACCTGCGTCCACGGCAGATCACCGCCCGGGTGCGGCTTCGTGGCCAGCGGGCCTTCGTCCGGCGTTTCCCCTGGACGACCGATCGGCTGCTGCGGCTGGCCGCCCCGGAGATCGGCTGCTGGCCGCCCGCCTTCGTACCGTTCGACGGCCGCCTCGCCGCGTCCTGGCCGGACCCGGCCGAACTGATCGACGGGACGCTGACCCTGCTCGGCCACACCCGCCGGCTGCGTGTGCCAGGCGGCGGCCCGGCCGAACTCGACTGGGCGCAGGCCGGCGCGCCGCTGCTGTGGCGCTACCACCTGCACTACTGGGACTGGGCCTGGACACTGACGGCGCACGGTGACCGCGACGAGGCCCGGGCCGTCTTCGCCCGGCTGTACACGTCATGGCGGGCCGCCACGCTGATCGACAGCAGCCGGGACGCCACGGCGACCCCCGGCGGACAATTCGTTACACGCCGTGGCCACAGGCTGGTGCCGCCGGGCGCCGGCACCGCGTGGGCGCCCTATGTCGCCTCCCTGCGCGCGTGGACGCTGTGCGGGCTGTTCGAGCCGCTCGCGCGGGGCGGTGCGGCCGAGGCGGCCGTCCGCGCCGACCTCGGCCGGCACGCGGCCTTCCTGCGGGCGCACCTGGAGACCGACGTCGGTGGCAACCATCTGGTCAAAAACCTCAAGGCCCTGATCGGGCTGGCGGTGGCCGGCGGCGACGCCGCTGGCCACCGGCGGTGGGTCGAGAGGCTGCGTGGCGAGGTCCGCCGGCAGGTGCTGGCCGACGGCGGTCACTACGAGCGGGCGCCCGCCTACCACTGCCAGGTGCTCGCCGACCTCGACGACGTGGTCCGCCTGCTCGCGGCGAGCGGCGCGGCAGTGCCGGACGATCTGCCGGCCGCGATCGCCCGGATGCGCGACTGGCTACGCACGGTACTCGGCCCGGACGGGGAGGTGCCGCTGCTGAACGACGGCTACCCCGTCCCCGCCGACGCGGTGGACCACCTGCTGTCCGGCGACCGCGAACCCGTCAGCGGCAGACTCGTCAGCAGCGGAACCACCGGCACCGGAACCACCAGTGCCGGAACCGCCGGCGTCGGCACCGGGTCGCGGCTGCTCGCCGACAGCGGTCTCGCCGTGTTACGGGCGGGCGGCTTCCACCTCGTCGCCGATGTCGGGCCGGCATGCCCGGACACGCTGCCCGCGCATGCCCACGCCGACACCCTCGCGTTCCTGCTCTGGTACGACGGCGTCCCCCTGATCGTCGACACCGCGACCTCGACCTACGATCCGGGGGCCGTCCGCGACCACGAACGCTCGAGCACGGCGCACGCGAGCCTGGTCGTCGACGGCACCGACTCGACCGAGGTCTGGGGTGCCTTTCGCGCCGGCCGCCGCGCCCGCCCGGCGATCACCCGGATGGCGCTGGACGGCGACACGGCGGTCCTCACCGCGTCCCACGACGGCTACCGGCACCTGCCCGGACGCCCGTCGCACGAACGCACCTTCACGGTCCGGCCGGAGCGGGTGACGCTCACCGACCGGGTGACGCGCACCGCCCCGGCGACCGAGCGGGAAGCCGGGCAGCGGGGTCATCGAGTCGAGATCCTCTTCCCGCTCGCCCACACCGCGACCGCCACCGTGGACGGCCTCGACACGATCCGGATCAGCGGCAGCGGCAGCGGCAGCGGCAGCGGCAGCGGCAGCGGCAGCGGCAGCGGCAGCGGCAGCGGCAGCGGCAGCGGCAGCGGGGAGATCGTCATGCGTGTGCGGAGCGACCCGGCCGCCGCCGTGACGGGCCGCTGGGAGCTGCGCCCGACGCACCGTGCGCTCGGCTGGCAGGACACCGTGCCGGCGCTCACCGCCGCCTACGTCGTCGATCACGAGCTGCCCGTCGAGATCCACACGGACATCGAGATCGGCCGGCCGGCCGACGCCCGGCCGCAACCACCAGCTCGGCCGACGACAGCGGACCAACCGGATATACCGGACCAACCAGGCATATCAGGCCGGCCAGACGTATCAGGTCGGTCAGGGGCACCAAACCGGTCAGAGGCACCAGGCCGACCGGAAGCAGCAGGCCGACCGGAGGCGCCGGGCCAGGCAGGAGCCAAGAGGGTGGAGCGGACGTGAAACAGGTGGTGCAGGCGGTCAGTGGGGGCGCGGTCGAGGTTCTCGACGTCCCCGCGCCGCGGATCGGCCCGACCGAGGTGCTGGTCCGGACCACGGCGAGCATCGTCTCCCCCGGAACGGAGCGGGCGGTCACCGCGCTCGCCCGCTCGGGGCTGGTGGCCAAGGCCCGGGCCCGTCCCGACCTGGTCCGCCAGGTGGTCCAACGGGCCCGGGTCGACGGGATCGGCCCGGCCGCCCGCGCGGTACGGGCCCGCCTCGGCGGGGACATCCCGCTCGGCTACAGCGCGGCCGGGACCGTGCTGGACGTCGGGGAGATGGTCGACGGGACCGGCATCGTGCCCGGGCAGCTCGTCGCCACCGGTGGGGCCGGCTGGGCGAACCACGCCGAGGTCCAGGCGGTGCCCGGTCTGCTGTGCGTGCCGGTGCCTGCCGAGGTACCGGCCGCGGACGCGGCGTTCGCGACGGTGGGCTCCATCGCCCTGCACGGGCTGCGCCTGGCCGACGTCGGGCCGGGCGCCAAGGTGGTGGTCGTCGGGCTTGGCCTGGTCGGCCAGCTCGCCGCCCGGATCGCACTGGCCAGCGGATGCGACGTGGCCGGTATCGACGTCGCCGACCTGCCGCTGGCCGCAGCCGACCGGGCCGGCGTCCTCACTCTGCGTGAACAGGACGAGGCCGCCACGGCCGCGGTGCTGCGCTGGGCCCGTGGGCGGGGCGCGGACGCCGTGCTGGTCTGTGCCGCCACCCGGACGTCGGATCTCATCGGCCGGGTGCCGGCGCTGTGCCGGGACCGCGCGACCGTGGTCGTTGTCGGGGACGTCGGGCTTGAGCTCGACCGCACGCCCTTCTACGACCGGGAACTGTCGGTGCGCTTCGCCCGCTCGTACGGTCCCGGCCGCTACGAGCGGGCGTACGAGGACTGGGGGGTGGACTACCCGGCCGGTCAGGTCCGCTGGACAGAGGGCCGCAACCTGGAGGCCGTCGTCGACCTGCTGGCCACCGGCCGGCTGAAGGTCGATGACCTGGTCACGCACAGTTTCGCCGTCGACGACGCCGCGTCCGCCTATGCTCTGGTCGAGAGCCGGAGCGAGCCATACCTGGCGATCCGCTTCGACTACGACGTCTCCCGGACACTGCCGGAGAGCATCGTCCTGCCGTCCCGGCGCGGGCAGCC
>NZ_CAAAFS010000135.1:0-1552 GCF_900634755.1 Protofrankia symbiont of Coriaria myrtifolia | reverse complement strand
AGGACGGCTGTCGGGGCTGTCCGGGCTGCCGGGGCCGTCCGGTGCCTCCCGGTTGTCCCTGCCGCTGCGGCTGCCAGGGTCATCCCTGGCGGCCGGGCTCTCCCGGGTCCCCGGGCTGCCCGTTCTCCCCGGGCCGGCCGGGGCACGCCGCGCCGCCCGCGCAGGCGACAGCGCACACGACAACGGCGCACACACCGACAGCACACGGGACGCCGGCCGGCGCTACGGCATCGGCTGGATCGGCGCCGGCGCCTTCTCCGCCACCGTGCTGCTGCCCGCCTTCCGGGCCGCGGGCTTCGACCGCTTCGTCACGGTCGGCTCGGCCGGTGGGCTGCGCGCCCGGCGCTTCGGGGAGCGCGCCGGCTTCACGCGGATCGCCGGCAGCCCGGACGCCGTCATCGACGATCCCGACGTCGACGTGGTGGTCATCGCGACCCCGCACGACGCCCACGCCGACCTGGTCGTACGGGCGCTGGAGGCCGGCCGGCACGTTTGGTGCGAGAAGCCGCTGGCGCTGTCCTTCGACGAGCTGCGGGCGGTGGCGGACGCCGCCCGCGGCGCCGACGGCGTCCTGTTCACCGGTTTCAACCGGCGCTGGTCACCCGCGGCCCGGCTCGCCCGGGAACAGCTCGACGCCCGGACGTCCCCGCTCACCATGATCTACCGGGTTGCGGCCGGGAAGGTCACGGACGGGCACTGGTACGCCGACCGCCGCCAGGGCGGACGGCTGCTCGGGGAGGTCTGCCACTTCGTCGACACCTGCACGTTCCTGAACCCCTCGGAGATCGTGTCGGTGCGGGCGCATCCGGCCGGACGCGGGGGCGTGCTGCTCGCCGACGACGTGACGGTCGTGCTCGGGCACGCCGATCAGTCGGCCTCGGTGATCGTCTACTCCTCCGCGCGCCCGGCCGGCGTCGGCAAGGAGCGTCTGGAGGCGCTGGCCGGCGACACGCACCTCGTCCTCGACGACTTCCGGTCGCTGACCGTCGGTGGCCGCGCTGTCTGGCAGGGACGCCAGGACAAGGGGCATGAGGCGGCCGTGCGCGAGTTCCACCGGCGGCTGCGCAACACCAATGACGCCCCGGAGACGGACTTCGGCCTCACCACCTCGGCCCACGTCCTCGCAGCTGCCGCCGCGGCGACGGCAACCGCGGCGACAGCGCCGGCAGCAACCCGAAGCAGCGCCCAGCGGGCGGAGCACGTCACACCCGATACCCCGAGCACCCCGACTACCCCGAGCACCGTGACGTGACAGCGCAAAACGCAGCGACCGGCACGGTCGCCACGGACACGGTCACACTGCCCGGCAGGCCGCACGCCGCCCGACACCGGCGGCCGCGGCGCGTGGCCCCCAGGCGCCCCGTCCTCATGAACTCGGAATAGACGACTGAACCTATACGTCGTTCAGGACCTGCGTTTCCTGCGGCCCGCGGAGGTCAACGTGCTCGTCGGCGACGCATCCAAGGCGCGGGGTCTGCTCGGCCGGCGACCAGCCGTCGGCTTCCGCGCTCTTGTCGGGATGATGGTGGACGCCGACCTTGCCGCCGTACGT